>CAJQKX010000809.1 GCA_905479025.1 uncultured Paraglaciecola sp. | reverse complement strand
AGCTATCGCTCAAGCCGATGTGCAAGCTTTACAGTCAACTATTACCAAAAAGACATTGCTGGCGCCTTTTGATGCAATGGTTGGGTTACATCAACTTGAAGTCGGAAGTTATTTGTCAGCCAATACTTTCATCACTCGTTTGGTGAGTGATAGTGACGCTGTTTGGGTGGACTTTTCAATACCTCAAGAGCACGCTAATTTAGCCAAGGGAGATGTTGTTCAAGTAAGCTCAGACGCTTTGTTAACTGATGTGTATGACGCTAAGGTTATTGCACTAAGTCAGGAAATAGATGTAACTTCAAGAAACTTGCGTGCAAGAGCTTTGTGGCTTAATCCCCCTAAGCTGATTAAACCGGGTGCGTTAATTGAAGTGAAACTATCAATTGGCAACAACCTTAATATAGTCAGAGTACCCAGTGTAGCGGTGCGTTACGATGCGTTTGGCACCTATGTATTTATCTTGAATAAAGATAAAAATGGGGATTGGCGTGCAACACGTCAAAGTATAGTGGTGCAGGCCAACGTTAACAAAACTGCCATCGTCTCGGATGGCCTGACCCTTGGTCAGAATATTGCCTCAATAGGGTCATCTAAACTCAGAGAAGGCATATTAGTCAATATCGCTCCCTCAGAGGAAGGGAATGCCGTTAATGAATAAGAACCAAGGCGAGTTGCTGATTAGCGAGGAAGATACCCAACCTTCTATTATGGATGTGTTTTGTCGGCGTCCAATTGTGGCCATTGTTTTATCTTTGGTATTAGTGCTGGTGGGTATTCGTGCATCAATCGATTTACCCGTTTTACAATTTCCTAAAATCGCCAGCGCTTCATTACAAATTACCACGCCTTACATCGGTGCATCCGCTGATGTGGTGCAAGGCTTTATTACCGAGCCTATCGAGCGTGCGGCTGCGTCAGTTCCCGGTGTCGATTATATCGACTCGAATACTACCCTGGGTTTAAGTACTGTTAACGTTTGGCTGAAGTTGAATGAAGACAGCACCGATGCATTGGCCGAGCTGTCTGCAAGACTTGATCAAATTCGCTTCGAGTTGCCAGAAGGAGCTGAAGATCCCTCTGTACAAGTTGTCAGAGCCGACAGACCCTTTGCGGTATTTTATCTCAACGTTCAATACGATGAAGAAAATGCGGGGATGTCACGCTTAGAAGTGACCGATTATTTATCTAGGCGTGTTGTGCCAAATCTATCAACCATTATCGGTGTGCAAAGAGTGGGACTTGAAGGCAGTCGTTCACCTGCTATGCGAATATGGCTTGATACTAAAAAAATGGCCGCGTTTAATGTGGCTGCCGATGATGTGGCCAATGCACTGCGTAATAACAACTTGATTGCCACCATAGGTGCAAGCGAGAACAATCAACAACGTATTGCCTTAGTTACCGACAGTTCTTTGACCAATGTAGAGGCATTTAAGCAGCTTATTGTGCGTGAAGTGAATGGTGCACAAATTCGTATTAGCGATATCGCTAAAGTAGAACTGGGCGAAGTAGAAGGGCAAGTGACCGCACGTTTTGATAAAGAAACCACCATTTTTATATCTGTCTGGCCATTGCCTGGTGCAAACGAAATTGATATCGGCGATAGGTTGTATAAAAAGCTCGACAGTATCAATCAAACATTACCCAAGGGCCTGTCTATTACCAGTGGTTTTGATGGCACCTTATACATGCGAAACGCGCTGCAAGAAATTTTTATCACGCTAGCCGAGACCATTCTTTTAGTCGGTATTGTGGTGGTGGTCATGATGGGCTCTTTTCGTACCGCCCTTGTACCACTGATTACTATTCCTATCTCAATTTTGGGCGCCATTGCGGCCATGACACTGATGGGGTTCACACTTAACTTATTAACCGTCTTAGCCATAGTGTTATCGGTGGGGCTGGTGGTAGACGATGCCATAGTGGTGGTGGAAAATGTAGCTCGATACATGCGCAGTGGCATGAGCAGAATGCAAGCTGCGCTAATTAGTTCGCGGCAATTATTAGCTCCGATCATCAGTATGACCATCACCTTGGCTGCTGTTTATGCACCCATTGGCTTGTTGTCTGGGTTAACAGGCGCCTTGTTCAAAGAGTTTGCTTTTACCCTAGCGATTGCCGTATTAATTTCAGGATTTGTGGCGGTGACCCTGTCGCCCATCATGAGTGCCTATGCTTGCCCTGAAGGGGGCAAAGAAGGCAAGTTCACACTAAAAATCAATGCTGGTTTTGCACGTTTACAGCAGTGGTACGGTAAAGTGTTGTTACGCACCATAGATTTTAAAGCGCAAGTATTAACCGGAGCTGTGTTTTTGGCTCTGTTAAGTGTGCCTTTTTATTTATTGTCGCTCAAAGAACTTGCACCCACTGAAGATCAGTCGAGTATTACAGTCATTGTCGAAGCAGCACCCGAGTCATCTTTGCAATATACCACTGAACATATGGACGATGTGGTAGATATGATGAAGCAACTCGATGGTAGTCAGTTTATGTGGCAAATTATCAATCCTGTTGGTGCCTTTGGGGGAATTGAATTTGTACCATTAAAAGACCGCAGCGAAGGGGTACAAGATATATTTTGGAAGGCTTTTGGTGCACTGTCATCGGTGCCCGGTTTAAAAGCATTTCCAGTATTGGACTCAGCTTTACCTACGTCCGGTAATTTCTCTGTTGAAATGGCGGTATTAAGCACTGACACATACCAAGACATGAAAGTTTACGCTGATAAAATGGTGGCCGCGGCTATGGCCAGTGGTAAGTTTTTATTCGCCGAAACAGATTTGAAAATCGATTTACCCCAAGCGCGATTTTTATTAGATCGACAACGCATAGCGGATTTAGGCATGGATCTGGCGAGTGTCAGCCGCCAGTTAGATGTGATGTTATCTGGCAATTTTGTGAATCGATTCAACAAAGATGGTCGTGCTTATCGCGTTATACCGATGGTGGATGAGGACCAACGAGTGAATCCCGACGCTATATTAGACTTGCAAATCCGCACACCCAGCGGCGCCCTGGTCGCTATTCGGTCTATCGCTAAACTTGAAACCGAAGTGGCGCCCAGAGTGTTAGTTAAGTTTCAACAGAAAAATGCCTTTCGTATTTATGGCGAGGTTATCCCAGGCACAACAAAAGAGCAGGGGCTCAGTGCCCTAGAACAAGCCGCGGCTGAACTATTACCCACAGATTACAATATTGACTATGCGGGCGAGTCACGGCAAATTCGCTTAGAAGGCAATTCTCTAGAAGGGGTGCTTCTAGTGGCATTGGTATTTGTTTTTTTAGTCTTGGCTATTCAGTTTAATAGCTTTCGAGACCCCCTTGTGGTTTTGCTGGGCTCAGTGCCTTTGGCACTTGCCGGGGCGATGATGTTCACGTTTCTTGATTTCACCACTATCAATATTTACTCTCAAGTGGGCTTTATCACATTGGTCGGTCTGATAGCTAAAAATGGTATTCTGATCGTGGAGTTTGCTAATCATATGCAGATGCAAGGGTACGCTAAAATTGAAGCCATTCAGCTCGCGGCACAAACACGATTACGTCCTGTATTGATGACAACTGCCGCTACAGTACTAGGACACTTTCCTTTGGTCTTAGTGAGTGGTGCAGGGGCTGAAGCCAGAAATAGCATTGGTATAATTTTGGTTGCTGGTATGTTAGTTGGCACCGTGTTTACGCTTTTAGTATTGCCAAGCGTGTATATGGTTTTAGCGTCAAATCACACTAAAGATAAGCACCTGAAAGTCGCTGCTGCAGAGGTGGCATAAGAGG
>CAJQKX010000808.1 GCA_905479025.1 uncultured Paraglaciecola sp. | reverse complement strand
AAGTCATTATTTCTACGCCTCTTTGCCCCGCCAATTTGATGAATACATTTGGTTTGACGAAAGCAGCGCGGTTAAACCTTTGAGCAAAGAAACCAGAGCAGGGATGCCAGATACCTTTCCCTTTGGTCTCTAGGAGAATTGAGCATGCACACTTATCGCCAAGCCAGAGACATTATGCAAAGATTTACCATTGCTAACCAACTGTCTGCTGGAATAAACAGCTCAGCAACACAGCTTCGCCGTTACCTTTGGACCGACGCCTTTGCAGTGTGCAATTTTCTGTCGTTATACCGGCAAAGCGCCACACCTGTTTTTCTGCAACAGGCTTTACAACTGGTTTCTCAGGTACACCAGGTATTGGGACAACAGCGCAAAGACAGTGCCCATAAAGGCTGGCTCAGCGGTCTTGATGAAGAGCAGGCACAACTACACCCCACCATCGCAGGTTTGAGAATTGGCAAAGCGTTGAATGAACGTAGTGAGGATGACCCCGTTGACGATTCACTTGAATGGCAACAAGACGGCCAGTACTTCCATTATCTGACTAAATGGATGCATGCATTAAACTGTGTTAGTCGCGATACCGGCAATGGCATTTATACGCAATGGGCGATAGAACTGGCTAAGACCGCCCACCGGGCATTTGTTTACACGCCAGCAACAGGTGCTTCAAAGCGCATGTACTGGAAAATGAGTATTGACTTATCCCGTCCTCTGGTTAGCTCAATGGGGCAACACGACCCCCTAGACGGCTTGCTCACCTATCTGCAGTTGCAGGCCAGCGCAATACAACACCCTGATATCCCAGCAGAATTCAGATTAGATACTGAAATTGCCGATATACTGGAAATCTGCAGCGGTATAAGCTGGGTCAGCCATGATACCTTGGGTACAGGCGGCTTACTCAGTGATGCCTACAAACTACTGCAATTAAGCGACAAACAGCATCCAAATCAACACATCAAGCTGACAGACTTATTACATGATATCGAACAAAGTCTGCATGTATTTGTCAGCCATAATCCCCTACAACAGGGAGCAGAACATCGTTTGGCGTTTCGTGAACTAGGGCTAGCCATAGGCCTGCAAACAATAAAGAAAATGCAACAATGGCTGAAACAAAATCCCGGGCGCTTTAGTCACCAAAATTTATTAGATGAGCTACTAACAAGGCTGAGTATCTTTGAGCCCATCCACACAACTATCGAAAACTTTTGGTTAAATCCCAAACATCACACCCATAATAGCTGGCTTGAACATGGGGACATTAATAACGTAATGCTGGCCACCAGTTTGCTGCCGGATGGCTACTTACAATTATCCTGGGAGCATCATTAGCATTGATTTAACAGGAGAGGAAAAAACAAGCGTAATAATCGTGCAACACAGGGTCGAACTAATAAAAAGTCGTCGCCAAAAAGCTTGACCTAGATCAAGCCATTTTATTTGCTTGGTGATAAATAGGTTCAGGTAAACCACCGACTAGTGCATCTTAATAATCAGGTTGCGGTGAGTTCATTTGGCGCTAATTTTAGGTCACTCTTTAGTCATAGTTACAACAGCTACCTCATGCGTGAAACACAATAGTAAAAATGAAGCATCCATGATGATTGATCTCCGAGGTAATCTGTTTGTGACCAATTAGTATATTGTGATTTAGGTTTCGTATTCTGGCAGTGGGTGGGAGCAGAATAGACTTTCAAGCAAGTATCTCTATAAATTTGTCGCTGTTTTTGGTTGTTATTCTAATGTCGGGTAATCCGACAAAGTGGACATAAGCAGTTGAAAACTGACAGTCAAAAAAGTGCCAATTTCAGTCAGAGCTAATCTGAACAAGAGTGGTTACTAAAAAATAGAACCCCCTCAAAAGGCAACCTAATCTAGGAATGTGGCCGCAGCTGTTTATTCTGAATTAATCTAAATATTTTCATGTTTTCATTGCAAGCGTCTAGCAAAAGCCATCTCCTCAATGAGCATGGTTATTGCCGAACAGTTACCAATGAGTGCCAATTTTTTGATTGTCTTAATTCAAGCAAATTAGAATGACTGTCTCTGTAATTCTAATAGTGCGCGATATGGAAAAAAGTTTCCTTTATCTGACAGTGGTTGATGAAGAAAGCTTACTGCAACTTCAAGGTGTGACCGTCGGTTACCGAATTATAATCAAGCCTCAACAAGGACAGAAGGTTTTACCTTACAACCTTGCCTGCTAGTACAGAGTTCGCCGCATGTCTAAACACCTGCATTTTTCGAGTAAACCCTACAAGGGCGATTCCAAAGACTGCAAGGAGTATGCTTGATGGTTCGGAGACATATATCTTACCCGTGTCTTGACCGTCAACAACTTGAAGGCTTCCAGAACCCTCTCCATCATATATAAGTCCATAATAGATGGCGCTACTATCTCTAAGAAACACCTTACCCTCGTTCGAAGTTGCCCTAACTGTGTCGGTGCAATTCAGACTAGATTTGTTTTTGATTGGTCCTAGGCAAAATGGATTAGTAAATGCTGTGTCCTGCAGTATTGTTTGTAGCTCTGCAACACCGTTATATGAACCTGTCTTTTTAACTGTAACATCAAAAAATATGTCGGTGCTCGTTCCACGGGAAGACTTTTTAGTACATTTGCCATCTACGCAAGTAACCAGTAGATAGGCATTATTTATCGTGGAGAAGTGATCTTGGGACAAGGCAGTACTAGTTAGATCAATCGTAAGCCAATTACTGAGAGTACCTAGCACACTATCGATGACTGGCTTGAGGAGGTCTGCAACAATACTGTCGATCAGGAGATTCTTCGCCACTGTAGTATAGTCAGCGTTTCCAGAGAGTATTGGCGTTGATTGGACCGGCGTTATAGTTAGTGCTAATGCAAGAACGATGCAGTAGATATTCGTAGATTTTCTCATGATATTACCTAGCTAATGTTACAGTGAGAATACTAATCATTTATCACCTGATTTAATTGACCTAGGTCAATTAAAAAAAGATAAAGTCAGAGTAGAGCTAAGCAGGCGTTATCCATGTCGCTAGCCACTAGACCAACTCTCTAAATACCTAGATATACACTGAGTGGCAAATTTGGGGAGTTAGTCTGGGCAGAGTAAAACTTTAAGACTCCAATGCCTCCTGCTCAGTCAAAACGGAAATTACGTAA
>CAJQKX010000807.1 GCA_905479025.1 uncultured Paraglaciecola sp. | reverse complement strand
TGGAGCCATAAATAAGATCCAAATCTATGCAGTGCTGCAAAGTTGAACGATTAATTGTGCCAAGCCGATAACCATCATCAACAATGGGATATTTTTTGTTTTTTTATCATTTTGCGCTATTACAGTGAATAATGTGTATTGTTTAGTCTTCGGTACTTCAATTTTAATTATGTCTTTAACAAGCTACAATTGTTCTCGGAAGTAACTAGATTCAATCATCTTCACCAGACAATCTTGTTCAGACAAAAAACACGCAATTTGTGTTTGTTATTGATAACTGGCCCGCCAGTTGTTTATTCTTTAATAACCATTCAACCGCTTTTGATACATGCATATCACTGGTGAATGTGACTGTTCGTGAATTCACATATCGTGGCACTTTTAGGGAACCCTCTGTGATTCTTAATAAAAAAATTCTGTATCTTCATGGATAAAGGTTGTCTTAAGACATAACAATATTTGATAAATATGGCTAAAATATAATATTGTTCATCACTGTTTTGAACCTACAGGGAAAAGTAAGGCTTTTAGCACTATCAAAAAAATCATCTTAATTTAATAATCGAATTAACTTAAAAAGGCAGCAGTGTGAATTCAGCGAGCATTTATTGGCATGATTATGAAACCTGGGGAGCTAATCCTCAAAAAGATTTCCCATGTCAGTTTGCCGGTATACGAACAGATTTAGACTTAAATATAATAAGTGAACCGTTGATGATTTTTAGCCAAATTGCTAATGATTGCCTCCCAGTTCCTCAAGCTTGTTTAGTTACCGGTATCACCCCACAACGCTCCTTAAAAGAAGGACTCACGGAAAGAGATTTTATCGCAAAGATTTTTAAGGAGTTTTCAACGCCCAATACCTGTGTTGCGGGATTCAATAATATACGGTTTGATGACGAAATTACTCGCTACACCTTGTATCGAAACTTTTATGACCCTTATTTAAGAGAATGGCAAAATGGGAATAGCCGTTGGGACATTATTGACTTGGCCAGAGCTTGTTACGCTTTAAGACCTGAAGGCATTAATTGGCCATTAAATAAAGAAGGAACACCCAGTTTTAAATTACAGGACTTGACCAAAGCCAATGGTATTCAACATCAAGGTGCACACGATGCTATGTCTGATGTTTACGCTACAATTGCTGTCGCCAAGTTGATTAAAGAACGTCAACCCAAACTATTTGATTATCTATTTACCTTAAGAAACAAGAAAAAGGTATTAGAACAAATCAATTGTAAAAAATTAACACCACTGGTTCACATATCCTCAAAAATCCCCTCTGTTTATGGTTGCTGTTCTTGGATAGTCCCTGTAGGGATGCATCCATCAAATAAAAATGCAGTGATCACACTAAATTTAGCTCTTGATCCAAGTCCACTTTTTACACTCTCCGCTAATGAAATAAAAGAAAAATTATACACACCAAATTCAATGTTAGAAGAAAATGAACAACGTTTGCCCATCAAGCTCCTACATATTAATAAATGCCCAGTCTTGGCCCCAGCTAAAACTCTTAGCACTGAAAATGCCAAGCGTTTGGGGATCGACAGGGAACGTTGTTTACAAAACTTACAGAAGATTAAAAACAACTTGCATTTTATCGATAAATTGCAAGAGGTGTTCGTTCATCAAGAATGCCCTAATTCTCTCGACCCTGATTTTGCTTTGTATTCAGGCGGGTTCTTTTCGTTAAGCGACAAAGAGCTTATGAACCAAATTATTAAATCTGATGAAAAAAGCTTAACTGAGCTTTGCTTACCATTTGAAGACGAACGTTTGCATACGTTATTGTTTAGATACCGAGCTAGGAATGCACCACAGTCGTTATCAGAGCAAGAGATTGAACGATGGCAACGTTACCGACATTTTAAATTTTTTGACGATGAGTCGCCTGCGAGTATTAAAATGCCTGAATTTTTATTGCAACTCGAACAATTGAGTATCGAATATTCTCGAAACCCTGATAAATTGGCCATATTAAAAGCTCTTTATAATTATGCTCAAAGTTTATAACGACTCAATAATCGGTTTTAAAAGTTGGAAATTTTCACTGCTTTATGGTTAAGATGGGGGGAAATTTGTTAATGTAACTCAGAAGTAAGTCGATATAGATAAATACAAAAGTAGACTTAAATTCAAATCTATTTATGTGTTCTAAATGAAGGCAATTAAATGCTTGGCATAACGTTAAAAATTGATGAAACAGACCAATATTTAGATTTAAATATTGCCCCTGATCTTGTCGAAGAAAAAGTTGAAGTTGCCGTTATTCTTAAACTTGTGCATAAAAGCATATTTAAACATTTTTTTATATTTGATGAAAATATCATAGACGCTGTAAATAGTTATAAAACGATGACAGCAGATAACATGTCCACAGTCATAGAACATCAAATTGGCGAACGCAGAGATACCGAGATAAGTTTTAGAATCGCTGAAGACCAACTATCTGCTTATTTAACAACAACTGTTGGCTACGCGGGGAAAGTCCCATCAGTTAAGTCATTACAAGAAGAATTGAATTCAGCCAATATAAAACGCGGTGTTAGTCAAAAGGGTTTGACTAGATTGGTGCAACAAACTTCACAAGCTTTTCCAGGTGAAATATTTGAAGAACTGATAGCAAAGGGTTTAGCACCTAAAGATGGCAAACCTTCTAGATTGAAACCGCTTGTTCAAAACGCTCTAGATAGAATTTTAAAACCACAAACAGTGGGTTCTACACGTTTAGATATGCGCAACTTAGGTGCGATTATATGCGTACAAAAGGGAGCCGAACTTCTTCGCAGAATGCCACCGACTGAAGGCAGAAATGGATTTACTATAGGTGGGGATATTATTGTTGCAAAAAAGGGGGAGTGGGTTAAATTTAAA
>CAJQKX010000806.1 GCA_905479025.1 uncultured Paraglaciecola sp. | reverse complement strand
GTTGAGCAATACGAAGCACATGCGCGCAAGGCAATAGATACAGACCGCCAATTAGCTTTAGATTGTGCACAAAAAGTGGGTGATTTACGCGCTGAGCAAGACGTTGAACAGAAATACCTTGACCAGTTTAAGCAATCTGAAAAGCAATTAGCATTGAATATTAAGCAAGCTAAATCAAACTTAAAACGTTTAGAGCAACAGGTTGATATGGTAAAGGCTACTGAGTCAGTTCAAAAAGCTCAGGTTGCGGTGTCATCTCGGCATTTAGGTGCGAACAGCAAAATGAAAACGGCGACTGAATCACTATCACGTATTCAAGACAAGCAGAACTTACGTAATGCTGAATTACAAGCAGCAGAAGAACTGGCAACCGAAGATTCTAGTGATGATTTAAGTAAACGTTTAGCCGAAGCTGGTATAGCAGGCGGAACAGCATCAGCAGATGACGAACTTAGTCGTATCTTAGGCAAGTAGTTAATTGGCTTTTGAAGTAAAATAAGGCGACAGATGTTTCCAAGATTACGTAAAATGTTGGTTCGAGTGTTTGCCGAGATGCGCTGGTACAGTATTGTGCTGGCGCTTATTTTTTATGGTTTTACCAGTTGGTTACTGCTATATATTGCAGGAGAAGAATCATTAACCCAATCTGTAGATTTTGTTTATTGGTTGGTCGTCACGGGCTCAACAGTAGGTTACGGTGATTTATCCCCCAGCACCACTGCAGGCAAATATTTAGTCTCCTTTTACATTATTCCATTAGGTCTGAGTATTTTTGCCCTTGTCTTGGGACGTGTTGCTAGTTGGGTATCGAATCAATGGCAAAAAGGAGCAAGAGGTTTGAAAAGTGTAGATGTTGAAGATCATATTCTTGTACTGGGTTGGAATGGACACCGAACTATACGTTTATTAGAACTATTAATCCGAGAACGAGCCTCTATCGAAGACGATCCCGTAATAGTGCTATGTGTTAGAGTAGATATCACTAATCCTTTACCTGGACAAATTGAGTTTGTCAAAGTCACTACCTTTAGTAATGACGCAGATATGGACAGAGCTTGCGTTGCCAAAGCCCGGGTGGTATTAATGGACAATCCCGAAGATGATTTGACTATGACCACCGCGTTATATTGCAGTCAGCGTAACCCCAACGCACAAATGGTGGCTTACTTTAACGATGAAAGCTTAGTGGGTTTATTGCAAAAACATTGTCCTAACGTTGAATGCACGCCTAGTGTCGCAGTAGAAATGTTGGCTAAATCGGCGTTTGATCCAGGCTCAAGTTTGCTACATCACGATCTGTTAGATATTAATCACGGACAAGCACAATATTCGGTCAGTATTCCAGCTCATATCCCACCTTTAAAAATTGAAAATATCTTTGAAACACTAAAACGCAAATATCACGCTACTTTGATAGGCATGGTCAAAGCAGATGAAAAGTTAAATATTCAAGTTAATCCCGACTTAGATTTGATGCTCTCACCCGGTGACAAAATATTCTACATCGCTGACGAGAGGATAATTAAATTTCAGTGGAATGACTTTGCAGAAAATAAATAGGCTTGTATATGTTCAGCAAATTATTTGGTAAAAAAGAAGTAGTAACCAAACCTAAAGCACCTGAAATCATGGGGCTGTATTTAGGAGGTTCGTTTGAACTCGATCCTCTTAAACTGCGCTTGATTGAGCCAGAATTGATGATTGAAAAAGCGGCAAGCCAACACCTTATCCAAGCAGTAGGTGAAGTGAATTTAGATACCGGTGGCAAAATTTTGCGCTTTTACACAGATGATGATGCCTTTTTGCAAGTTATCCTAGATGGTGGGGACACAGAAAATCACATTACAGATGTAAAGCTATGGTATTTTTACGAAACAAAAACCATAGGCTCGCAAGCTCAGTGGAAACAAATGATTACTTCAGGCGTATCTCAACCCACTTATCAGCTTGAAGACGAGGAATACCAGCGAGTCTGGGATGCAGTAGGAGAAGAGTCTCCACCTGTTGCTATGACGGAGAAAACCTATGAACAAGATGGCGATACCAGTGAGACCGATCAGTTTGTGATGCTGTACGAACGTCAGCTCGAAGGTGACGAAACAGAAACCTTATTGGTCACAGCTGAAGAAAAATTAGTGAATAATAATTTTGATCGTTGCTTAGTCATCAGTACTGGCTTTAATATTGGCCAAGCAGATATTACGATTAACGGCTAATTTTAACCGACAAAGAACTGCAAGCAACACTTATGGTACGCTCAACACCATATCACCCAGTAAATAAAGGATAAATGATGGACGCAATAATAAATTCAATATCAGGCTTAGGCAATTTTGCACTGTATTTTGCAGTTTCGATTTTGTTGTTATTTGTGTTTAAAGTGGTGTATGCCTTTGTCACTCCTCATAATGAGTGGGAATTAGTGAAGGTACACAAAAACCAAGCTGCAGCCATAGGTTTTGGTGGAGCAATGATAGGTTTTAGTATCGCCTTAGCAGGTGCGGTAGCCAACTCGGAGTTTTTAATTGATTTTGTAGTCTGGGGCGTAGTGGCCATTATTGCTCAATCGTTCGCCTTTGCTTTATTACGGTTTACTTTTATGCCTAAAATTGCAGACAGAATTGATAAAAATGAAATATCCGCAGGCACTATTTTAGCTGCGGTTTCTATTTCTGTTGGGCTGCTTAACGCGGCTTGTATGAGTTACTAGGAGGGCCCTATGCAATCCAATAAAACCAAACGTTCAAAGTCAATCAATCTAACCGGCATGCGCAAAAGTTTTAGTGTTAAACCTTTGGCATTAGGTGTTGCGGCAATTTTCCTTTCAGCATGTGGTGACAAACAAGAAGCGGCAGTATTTACCAGCGTTAATGACTGTACTGATGCCAACCCTGAGTTTGCTGAGAAATGTAAAACGGCTTATGACGATGCATTAAAAGAAGCACAACGTACAGGACCTAAATACAATTCCCAAAGGGATTGTGAATCTGAATTTGGTAACAACCGATGTAATGTTGTTCGAAATGAATCAGGTTCGTTCTTTATGCCCTTTATGGCTGGCTACATGTTAAGTAATTTAATGTCGCCTAGAGGTTATTATTCTCAACCCATGTTTACCTCTAACGCTAGAAATTCATCCTACAGGAATAGGTGGGTAGGTGCAGATGGTTATGATTTTGGCGATAATAGACGCAGAAGCATGCGTGTTAGTGAAAAATCACTTAAACCAAAACCTACTGTCACTAAAACCATGAGCCGTGGTGGATTTGGTAGCAGTGTGCGGGCCAAGTCTAGTTGGGGCAGCAGCACTAAAAAAGGTGGTTGGGGTGGTTAACCCCTGTTGTGTAGGCTTGATACTGGGTGAACAATATTAAAAGTATGCTAAGACCATGTTAAGAGTCGCCATCCCTGAACGTGCCAACTGGAAAAGAAAAGCCGAAGAGTTTGGCTTTAAATTTCATACTATGCACGGTGAAGCTTATTGGGATGAGTCGGCTTATTATCAGTTTTCTCTCGCACAAATTGAACAAGACTTAGAAGCGCCCACTGAAGACATACATCAAATGTGTTTGGCGGTAGTAGACAAGGTTGTTAACTCCCAAGAGTTGTTAGAAAAATTTCAAATTCCACAATTATTTTGGCAGCAGATTAATGATTCTTGGAAAAAGCAAGATCCTAGCCTCTATTCTCGCTTAGACTTTGCTTATCACGGTAAAGGCCCTGCCAAGCTATATGAAAATAATGCCGATACACCCACATCTTTGTATGAATCAGGGTTTTGGCAATGGTTATGGTTAGAAGAACAAGTCAATGGGGGTAAGATCCCTAAACAAGCTGATCAGTTTAACTCATTACAGGAGAAACTGGTCAATCGCTTAGCCTCCATCGCCAAACATTACAATATCAGTCAAATGCATTTTGCCTGTTGCCAAGATACGGATGAAGACCGTGGCACAGTGCAGTATCTTCAAGATTGCGCCAAAGAGTCAGGTTTAAGCAATGACTTTGTATTTATTGAAGACATTGGCCTCTCTAAATGTGGCAGTTTTAGTGATTTACATGACAATAAAATCCAAACCCTGTTTAAGCTCTATCCATGGGAGTTTATGCAACGGGAAGAGTTTGGTCAGTCTATTGAAAGCGCACAAGTGAATTGGCTAGAGCCTATCTGGAAATCTATTTTATCGAATAAAGCGTTAATGCCGATGTTGTGGAAATTATTCCCCCATCACCCCAATCTTCTTCCCGCTTATTTTGAAGATGAGTTAAGCAAAGCGACTGAAACTAAGCTAGTCAAAAAACCAATATTTTCCCGAGAGGGTGCCAATATTAGTGTCATTGAAGATGGCAAAACTGTATTACATGCTGATGGCCCATACGGTGAAGAAGGTTTTATTTATCAGGCTTACTATCCATTGCCGCAATTTGGCAATAATCATACATTGATAGGTTCATGGTTAGTAAACGATAAAGCG
>CAJQKX010000805.1 GCA_905479025.1 uncultured Paraglaciecola sp. | reverse complement strand
TATATTCACTTATGTCGGTTAATTACATTTTAGGCTAGTAATTATCTACATGCAATGAAGAATCTAGATACAAATTTGGGAGGGGTAGAGATAAGGGGAGGATTCAAATTTCGACAAGCTTTAACGCTGAGTGAATGGGCCGCGTTGCTGCGAAGCAGCGCTTTTAGCGGTCCAGCCAGCTTGCTGGCGTGCATTGCACGTCTTGTTAAAGGTGATTTGGCACAGACTAAACATTAGAGCCAACCAAGCTAAACATAAAAACAAACATGGCAACTACTATAAATGGAATGCCATATAGATAAACCTTGGCCTCGATAGTTACCCCTCTAGGATGCTCAATGCTTGTAAGTTTACTGAGTTCCTTAAAGTCTCGAAAATGACCCCAGAACAAGTTCGATTTTCCGCCATGCTTGCGAATAAAAAACTTGGCTGAATACCAGAGGACATTTGCACCAATAACAAAGGTGACAAGTATCGTTGTAAGTATTTCTTGGCTCATTCTTCTTTGATTACCTTTAACGTTTGAGGGAAGGGCGCCGCTTTTTGGCGTCCACTTGCCCGACTTGTTAAGCGATGACGTTGCTGATGGAATGCGTTGTCACCGCTGGTTATTAGAAGCGGTGCAGGGAAGTAGGAGATGGTGTTAGTCACTACTGGCCAAAAGGGAACGAACGAGAGTATTTGGCTTCCTGCACTACTTTTTAATAATGGTGCCACGTTTTCACTGAAGTGGCTACTGTGTACTGTTAACTGGGGCTCGACTAAGTGTGCGCCTTTGTGCGCTTAACGCCCGCAACACCGGACAAATTGGAGCGCAGGGGAAATTTGTTCCGTGTGATTGCGCTTGTTAAATTCTATATCGCCGCAAATGGTATTACACACTCTTTGTTAGTAGTCAGTGACACCATTTGATAGAGAAATTGCCTAGGTGAAAGGCTAACAAACTCACTAACCAAAGGCCTTAATTCGCCTTCAAGCAATGATTTTACTTCTAGTGGGCGATATCTAGCAGCACTCCCAAGATAAAACATAGCCAGTAAGCTATAAGATAATTGCGGTAAGTCGCCGGGTCGCAAATCGGCATAATATCTATAACCTTGTTTAGTTAGGATTGGGATTATATCTAGCTTCCTGTATTCCGATAAAATATTCTTATATATACGATGAATATTATCTGAAGTGTATGATTTTCTCCTCGTCGCCCGATACACGGTTTTATTATCTCTAGGAAAACCTTCTTTGAAGTATTTCTTCCGCTCACCTTTAAAGAACTTGGCTACATCAACTTTTGCTTCTTGCTCTTTTTGATAAATAACTTCTGTAAAAAGCTTGTCATGAGCTTCATTTACCTGAAATTCAATATCAATAGGCAAAAGCTTTCTTTTGGGTAAATGTCCCAAGCTTGTGTATATGCTATGTACTTCAGGGACATGTGAAATAGCTTGTTCGAATCTTACCTCATGGCTAGCAGTTATTGGTTTTCCGAGTAAGCGGGTAAATTCATAAAAGATATTTACCGCCTCTTTCATCTTGGTTTTAACTTCGACAGTCTGTTCTTTACCAATCGGCAGTACGAGACCGTGATGTTCATGAGTTGTTTCCAATGGAACATCATTGAGGCTTAAATAACATTTAACCAAGTCAAGCATTCCGTAATACAAAAGTGCACCTTTTGCAGGTAGAGGGCTAACTTCAGCAGCTCTATAAAAGTCTTCAGCTAATCCGGCATAATATATAGCACGTTCAATCTTAGTTTTATTATTGCCGCGAGTATTGTTTAGGCGAACTTGAAGATGTGAACTTAGAAACGACCAAGGGTCACTGGTAAGAACTTGCTGTTCACCAGCATCTAATTCAACAAAGGAATATCGAACTTTATTGTACTTGTAGAGGGCTAATTCGCCTTTTTCTATCTGTCTTGGCACGATACTTCCTTTTAGAATTTAACGCCCACAGCAGCGGGCGCGCGTTAGCGCGTCCGACTGCCTGTGCTTGTTAGCTCGTTCTTTACCACCTAGTACGATTTCTCTGCCTCGGTGTCATGGGAGACCCTGTGTAACCATCTAGAAGATGAGGGTGTTGTTCAAGATACTCCCTTGCCCAAGGCTGCATATTAAAAGCAAAGCCATTGAGGAGGTCACCCATGTCAGCAGCAAGATATATGATACCTTTTGAGCGTAGCCCCGCCATAACTCCATCATCCATGCCGACATTAACGGTATTTTGTTGACCCTCAATATAAGGTTTTAAGTAGCCCTTTTCTTCAGGGGTGAGGCTATGCAGAGCCTCTTGCCTCTTCTTGAGGTTTTGCCGCTGGCGGTGGCCCTGCATAAAAAAATTGAAGACTCGCGCTACACAGAATGACAGCGTAAGAAGAAAAGCAGGCCCGAGATAAACTCGATACTCATTTCTAAAGCCATCTACTGCGAGGGTAGTCGCATAATGTTCTGGAAGAAATAGGATTAAACCGAGCACAGAAACTATAGCCACTAAGAATGCAGCAGGTATTTTTCTGAAGTAATCGGTAAACCCTGTTAATTTTTCCATCATTGCTCTGAACTCTCCAGAGAGCTAACGCCGTTGTAACCGGCGAGTAAACGCGCCAGCGTTTGCGAGTCCAGTGCGAGCCGCGAAGCGGGTTGCACGATGGTTGACAACCTTGTTAAGCACCTAGCGACTTAACCTTTTAAGTTGAACAATACCCAATATGGTACCCACCGGAATAAAAAGTACCCAGAGGTAACTTATGTATTTAGTTGTCTGTTTATACCATATTGGCAGACCACCGACTTTAAATACTATGACTACGCTAGCGATCAATCCAATAGCTCCTACAGTTGAACGCAATACTGAAGTAATAATACCTTCAGAAATAGTGCCCGCAACCAATGTAGCATCACCACCACCGAACTTTGATAACGCGGTAACTACAGCTACGAAAAGGTCATATAGAGCCCACAAATAATAAGTTTGTACTGCAATTACTAACGCTAAAAATAAATTCTTCATCACTGATGCTTAACGCCTTTAGCACAGGCGCGCGTTAGCGCGTCCAGTGGCGTAGCCACGATTGTGCCTAAACTTGTTATAAGGCTTAGAACATTGATATAAATGGATATGATGATTCATTACGCTCTAAACCTATTTGAATGTTATTTTTGTTGATTTGATTATTACTTGCACTACTGATAAGTGATGCATCAATGTATGCACAGACATTGTCTATATTTTTGAGCAGTGTAATTGACTGAGCCTTTGGTGAAATAGTAACTCGGTTATTGTCGTTTTCATATGTTTTGATTTCTAGTAAGCCAAGTTCTATTGGTTCAGTACCAGGGCATGGACCTTTGTATAGGCGGAAGTTATCTATGCTCGCAGTATATTTTGTTGGCTGATAAGTGCTAATACTAATAAAAGTTGTAAAGTCATGCATATCCCAGCTTGCTGAACTTGATCCAGAGAAAGCAGACATAAAAACGCTTACATTCCAGCTTTCTATTTTAATTTCTTCTAGCTGCGCGAACTCTTTGGTTTTATATATAGAACAACCTGAAAGGAGGACTGCGATTATTAGAGCGATGGTTAGTTTCATAAAGCCTTATAACGCCGCCCACAAATGCCGGAGGCTAATGGCGCTTTTTTTGCGCAGCAAAAAACGTGACAGTGGCCGGAGGTCATTTTTGCTGGGCCTTGTTATGCGATTTGAATACATCATGAGCGAAAAATAATGGTAACGCTATCATTAATGCGAGTTCAAAATTTGTAGAATATAAGATTAACGAAGCATGAATAGCGACAATTACCATTGCTACTTTAAGGTAGCTTGTAAACAAAAAGAGTATTGAGCAAAAAACACAAGCAATCAAAGATACAGCCATTAAAGTAAACCGAACAAAAGCTTCTTCTTTAGGATCAAAAGAAAAAACTATCTGGTTATATGCGCCTGAAATCAATTGCCCATCAGGTTGAGCTACAAACAGATAAACTCCCCACATTGCCAGCTGAGAAATAATAGCCAACAGACTAAATAAACCAGGTAATTTTTCTTTCATTCGCGATCTCGGCTCACGCATAACAGTTTATTCAACGACAGCTGCCGCTTTTTAAAGCTCGGCTTTTGCGACGTTAATTCATTAATTAAAAAAATAAAGTTACACGCTTTTCAATGGCTTAGCAAATCATGTCGCATTTCGC
>CAJQKX010000804.1 GCA_905479025.1 uncultured Paraglaciecola sp. | reverse complement strand
CTTATTAATTGTCATTCAGGATCCGGAATTCATTGATTTATAGTTTGATTAGGAGTTAATTCCTTTGATAGAAAATTTAAAAATTACGGTCGTTGGCTCAGGCTATGTGGGGATGTCCCTCGCTGTACTGCTGGCTGTAAATCATGATGTAACAGTTTTTGATCTTGATCCTGCAAGAGTAGAAAAAGTCAAAAATAGAAAATCAACAGTTGAAGATGTTGATATAGAGAAGTTTTTGGCTAACAAGCCATTAGCCTTGACGGCGACACTGGATAAAAATACTGCGTATCAAAACGCGAATTTTATAATAGTTGCCACGCCTACGAATTATGATCCAGATACCAATCGATTCGATACTAGTTCTGTGGATGGGGTTGTCTCAGATGTCTTAGAAATTAATCAAAATGCGTTGGTGGTGATCAAATCAACAGTTCCAGTTGGTCATACACAACTTTTGCAGGAAAAGTTCGGTACTGAGAGAGTTATTTTCTCTCCCGAATTTCTAAGAGAGGGTCAGGCTCTAAGAGATAACCTCTATCCCTCGCGCATTATTGTTGGAAGTCAGTGTAATGCTGGGAAAAAATTTGCTCATATATTGCAACAAGGAGCGGTTAAAGAGGATGTGGAAACTTTCTTTATGCCATCAATCGAGGCTGAAGCTGTGAAGCTCTTCGCTAATACCTATCTTGCCATGAGGGTGTCTTTCTTCAATGAATTGGATTCTTATGCTTTGACACATGATCTCAATACAGAAAATATAATTAGTGGAGTTTGTTCTGATGAACGTATTGGTTCGGGTTATAACAATCCTTCATTTGGTTACGGAGGGTATTGTTTGCCAAAGGATACTAAGCAGCTGCTCGCAAACTATGATCAGGTTCCTCAAACCTTAATCGCCGCAATTGTGTCATCAAATGCCACTAGAAAGGACTTTATTGCTGACGAAATACTTAAAAGAGAACCTAGGGCGGTTGGCTTTTATCGCCTTGTTATGAAAGAAGGCAGTGATAATTTTAGGTCCTCTGCAATTCAAGGGATAATGAAGCGCATCAAGGCTAAAGGCATTGAGGTGTTAATCTATGAGCCGTCATTGGAGGACACTCATTTTTTCGGATCAAGGGTCGTTAAAGATATTACTGAACTCAAAGCTTCAGCCGACGTCATAGTGGCAAATCGGATTTCAGCAAACTTACTCGATGTAAAACAAAAAATCTTCAGTCGAGATATTTTTGGGGAAAATTAGATGTTACAGAAAGTTCTTGTCACAGGCTCAGCAGGATTTATTGGATTCCATTTAGTAAAGTCCCTTTTGAGTGCTGGGCATAAAGTGACTGGGATTGATAACCTTAATGATTACTATGCCCCGAAGCTGAAGCTTGACAGATTAAATAATCTGATGGAGTTTGTTAAAGAAAATGGCCTAACGGCGGGATATCGTTTTATTAAGCTAGATATAGTGGATGATTGCGAATTACGTGGTCTGTTTGATGAAGAAAAGTTTGATGTCGTTATACATCTAGCTGCGCAAGCAGGTGTTAGGTATTCCCTAGAAAATCCAAAGGCATACGTTGCTTCAAACTTAGTAGGGTTCGTAAATATCCTAGAGTGCTGCCGGCATGGTCAGGTAAAACATTTTCTATTTGCATCCTCCAGTTCTGTTTACGGAATGAATGCTAAGCAGCCATTCAGTGTGACAGATAATACTGATTATCCTATCAGCCTTTATGCAGCAACAAAAAAATCTAATGAGTTATTGGCGCATTCATATAGTCATTTGTTCGGACTACCGACCACAGGACTGCGATTTTTTACTGTTTATGGGCCGTATGGGCGACCGGATATGGCATACTTCAAATTCGTTCAAGCAATAGATAACTCCGATATTATAAATGTCTATAACAATGGCGATATGAAGAGAGATTTCACCTATATTGATGACATCGTCATGGGAATCGTAAAGTTGGTTTCGAAGTGCCCTACACCACAAATTAGCCCAATTACAGACTCAAAAGCGCCTTTCAAAATTTACAATATTGGGAACAATAGTCCGGTCACTTTGAGAGACTTCATTAGTGCTATTGAGTCTGCACTTGAGAAAAAGGCAAATGAAAAATTAATGCCAATGCAGCTAGGTGATGTGCCCTTGACGTATGCTGATATAGACGATTTAGTTGAGGCCGTTGATTTTAAACCGACTACCGATATTAATTCTGGTATTGGTAAGTTTGTCGATTGGTATTTGAGTTATAAGTAGTTTGCGAACCAATGTGACGTCTTGTTGATGATGCGTTTTGTAGTGATCTGTAGCTGATATTAAGAGAAAAACCTCGTAATCATCATATTATATTCAGGGTTCTATTATAATTAATAGCTAGGTGCTCCCCAACGTGGTTGTAAGTTCTTTATAAATTATTACTTTAGGTTTTATGCTTAATGATTGTCGTCGCAGGGAAAAATAATATAGCTGTTCATGCTCTAGAAGTTTTGGTTGGAAAGTTAGGAGCTGAAAATGTTGCAGTGGTCCCTAATGAAGACGATTCGGGTGTGGATGGACACCAGCGATCTCTTGTCAAATCAGCTAAACATCTAAATGTTACTGTTACAACTCTCTCTGAGGTCCAGGCTAATAAAAATCTACTCTGCTTTATTGCCCTAGAGTACGACAAATTAGTTAAACCTAGAAAGTTTAACACTGAGCGTCTATACAATATTCATTTTTCCTATTTGCCCAAGTATAAGGGCATGTATACGTCGTTTTGGCCTATTTACCACGGAGATAATTCTTCAGGGGTAACATTACATAAAATTGATAGTGGTATTGATACCGGCGATATAGTTGGACAGCTCAAGTTCAAGATTAATAGTCAAGATCGATGTACAG
>CAJQKX010000803.1 GCA_905479025.1 uncultured Paraglaciecola sp. | reverse complement strand
TGTCTCTGTATTCAGTTGTGCCAACACCTCTAGAACAATTTTTTTATCATTAGCATAGAGTATTTCGTGGATATGGGGTAAATCACGGGAAAAATGTGCATCCACAACGCTACCTCTAACGGATAATATTGAGCCATCACAAGGACAGTTATTGTTATTATTCATCACTGAACTCTTCATCTTTTGATTCACATTATGATGAATAGGCAGATCTTGGATTTGACCTTGATCAAGCTTTAATAAGGTATGTTGAAAATGTGGGGGAAGGGTATAAAAATAAGTGCGTTTATTAAAAACTACACTTTCTAGAGTAAACGGCTTAGCCTGACTTTTAATTGTTTATTTTCTTTTATTAATTCCTGTTGTTTTTTCATTAATTCTATAACCATCGCTGTTGCTAACCAATCGATTTGTAATTGTTGATTAAGTTTGATGGCTTTTTTTATCCAGTGGGCACTTTCTAGATCAAAGACCCATTCTGATAATGTATCACCTTCTAGTGGAGTAACGATGCCATATTCAACCACTTCAATTATTGCTTCTTGGCTTATATCTGCACTTAGGCATAATTCATCTAAATGTATACGTAATGTGATATTGGTCATATTTAGTTGCTCCAATCTGCGCGTGGGTTGTATTGTTCAATTTCACTTAATTGTTCCCATAACTTTTTGGTTTCGCTAGTTGTTGAGGGCGGTATATCAATTTTAAGGATAGTCAATAAATCTCCCTGTGAAGTTTTGCTTTTAAGACCCTTACCTTTTATGCGTAATTTTTTACCTGAACAACTGTTTGGGGGAATATTCAAGTTAATTTTCCCATCAAGTGTTGGCACTTCAAGTTTTGTGCCTAAAGCCGCTTCCCATGGGGTAAGTGGGAGGGTTAACAATAAATTAATACCTTGCACATCAAATAATGGATGAGGAACTAGCCGAATATGTAAAAACAAATCTCCATTTAATGTGTTTTTACTGTTGACAGCCCCTTGGCCAGGGGCACCTTGACCTTTGACTCTAATCCTTTCACCATCTGAAATGCCTTGAGGTATTTTTACAATAAGCGATTTTTTGATTTGTTGTGTTTGTCTACCATCAAACTCTGGGACCAGATACTCAAGGTTCTTTGTGGTTCCAGAAACAGACTCTTCAAGAAATACGGGTACTTCCATCTCTAGATCCTGACCTTTGAATAAATCTGGTTCCTGTTGACCTGCGTGACTAAAACCCTTTTGACCACCTGCAAAAAAAGAATTGAAAAATTCTGAGTAATTAGCAGAAGATCCTGAATTACCCGCTCCAAAATCTCCAGAAGGTTGCCAGCCAGGTGGCGCTTCAAAGTTTTTAGATGAACTAGAACCATAACGTTTCATTTCATCATATTCAGCTCGCTTAGTGTCATCCTTTAACACCTCATATGCTTCTGCCACCTGTTTAAACTTTTCTTCTGCACCCTCATCAGGATTCATATCAGGATGAAACTTAAGCGCAAGTCGTCGGTAGGCTTTTTTAATTTCTGTTAACTCTGCATTTTCATCAACACCCAAAATTTGGTAATAATCTTTAAATTCCATTTTATTTCCTTAGCTTACATGCAGACCATTAGGATGTGGTGGAGCTTTTAATCCCAACTTTCGTTATAAATAATTAGCATATTTTGATGAGTTAGTTCAGAAAACACTACGACATATAAATCATTATTATGACCAATCAATATTTACCTAATCGACTATTG
Source organism: uncultured Paraglaciecola sp. (assembly GCA_905479025.1). Next base: position 2,439 of record CAJQKX010000803.1, on the reverse strand, counting down.
TTGTTTTAGACATATTAAACAAAAAAAAACTATTCAGTTAACGTAACACGCACACTTTTTATTAGCTGTAATAGATGAATTAGAACTCTATTTTGCAGTATTAATGACTACAAAATTTTGATGCAGATCAAAATGCATCGTAGGGTCAACGAATGCTGTTTTAAAACACTTTGACACATCGCCGTTAGTGCAAATCGTTGAGGCTAATACAAGTGTTAAAAGCAACAAGTACTATTTCTTTATGCTGTTCGATTGTCTCTGCGGTTAAACTTTCTCATAACAAATGTACGGATTTATCAAAAAAAGTGACTACCTTCTGATTAACAAGTTATAAATAACATGGGAATAACCAGTGCGCTTAGCACTTATTGATGCACCAGTTGTCGCCAGTAAAGTGGAAAAAGTTGTACCAATGTCCATACCAATAACTAAGATAGAGGCTATACCAGCACTGGAAGATTGAGTAATCAAAGTCAATACTAAGACGAAACATAAAACGATAAGGTTTTTAGGTAAGGTTTTTAATGATAGCTGTTCAGATTCAAAATATTCCCTTAGTCCAAACATACTCTCTTGAAGTGCGGTTGTACTAGTAAAAATTAAGCCAAACCCCGCAATGATAAACCAATTGCAGTTTTTTGAGGTTTGGCAAAAAGTCGCAGCAGAGCGCCGCAAAGGATAATAGTTAAGACAATGGCTCCTTGCTTTAATTTAAAACCGAGTAATAACACTGACCATACAGTTAAAGTGGTGCCAATATTAGCACTAAATATGACACCCAATGAGTGACTAAAGGTCATCAAATCCGCTCTAACAAAACTCACCGTTGCGACTGTGACCGCACTAGATGATTGTAAAGTTAATGTGCTTATGGCACCCCATAATGCCCCAGAGTATGGGCTGCGTGTATAAGCCGTCAGCCATTATTATCATCCCCATTAAGAAAAAACGATGCCACCCGATATTTCAGCCAGTAGTGTCCATTCAACCGACATCTAAGGTAAAAAAGTCTCGTTGCAAATTTTACCTGCAAAATAATACTGTAGATTTTTAAGTGTTGTATTGGCAATTTGCTGTAAAGATTCTGATGTAAAAAAACCTTGATGAGCAGTGATTAACACGTTTGGAAAGGTAGCCAGTCTTTGATAAGTATCATCGGTGATTGTTTCACATATTAGATCTCCATTCGACAATTCAGACTCCATTTCATATATATCTATACCAAGGTACCCAATTTTGTTACTTTTTAATCCTGAAACAATGGCTTGAGTGTTCACCAACCCACCACGTGAAGTATTGATAATCATCACTTTTTCTTTCATATTTTGAATCGCAGCATGATCGATCATATGCTGTGAACCTGCATTCAGGGGGCAATGTAAACTAATCACATCTGATTTTTTTATCAATTGTTCTAAACTGACATATTGATGACCCATTTGAACTACATCATCAGATGGTGAAGGATCGCAACACAAAATACGGCAACCAAATCCAGTTAGTATTGTAACCAACGCCTTACCTATGGCTCCTGTTCCTACCACTCCAATAGTTTTGTGGCGTAAATTGAAACCCAATAAACCCTGTAGCTCAAAATTACTGTCTAACACTCTTTTACAAGCTTTAAGTAGTTTTCTATTTAGCGCTAAAATAATTGCCACTGTATGCTCTGCAACTGATTCTGCTGAGTAATTGGGGACTCTTGATACGCCTATTCCCAACTTTCGAGCGTGTTCAAGATCAATGTTATTAAAACCTGCACATCTTAGTGCGACATGATGGATATCAAAAGATTGTAGAGAGTTGAGTACCGATTCATCTATCACATCGTTGACAAAAACAGATACCGCATCAAAAGGTCTTGCCAGTTCAACGGTTTCATTGTTAAGACTGCAATCCAAGAACACTAAATCAAATCCAAAGTTACTATTTCGGGAACTCATAAATTCCCGGTCATAAGGTTTACAACTGAAAACACCGACTTTCATTTATCAATCCTCAATAAAATTTGGTAAAAGACAGTTATTGAATTAATTTTATGTTTCATACATCTACCAAATTAACAAACAAGGTATTCGTTTGTTAATTTGGTAGATGTATGAATATTAAAGCCACAGCTTCATTAATTTTAGCTTCAAGGTTATCGTAAGTGTTTTCGCTTACTCTACCTACAGCGATACCTTCCCACAAAAGACGATTAGTCTTATTGTCTATAAGATCTATGTTGAGTGTACCCTCTATATATTGTGTTACCCGTTCCTCAAAAATCGGGTAATCCCCCCACACATCATATCCTTGTCGGTAGTTGTAATAAAAAGATGCTGACGGGGCACTATTAATTTTGATTTTATCTTTTACATACACATTAAAATTAACCCATAATTCAGGTTCCAATGCATACTTATAACCCTTGTTTAACATTTCATTGTGTATGGCAGA
>CAJQKX010000802.1 GCA_905479025.1 uncultured Paraglaciecola sp. | reverse complement strand
ATGCGCATCATCCGCCCGTGGCACAGCTGGATAGCGCGGCCCCCTCCTAAGGGGCAGGTCACAGGTTCGACTCCTGTCGGGCGGACCATTTCTCTAAAATTGAATCTGAAAAGTCTGTAGATAAGCCCTTCTAAATTTGCACTTATTTATCTTGATATCGATTATACCCGCCCGTGATTGAAGCGTTATTCAGAAAGGAGACAGCAATGATTCGATTATCAAAGGCTCAATTTGAAAACGCCACAACATATATTATGAAGCAAGGCCGCCCTTTGGAGCAGGCCATCTGTCGCTACAATTTTAATGGAGCGCCAAAAGAAGATATCTTAATTGAACTTAAGAAATTTCAGAACGTTGACGGTGGATTCGGGAATGCGCTGGAACCAGACCTAAGGGCATCGGAAAGTTCCGCGCTTTGCACTCTCTTTGCACTTGATATCCTTGTTGATTTAGAAGTTTCATCTGATGAATTGATGATTGAAAAATCTATAAATTATCTTATGCGCACTTATGATAAGAAAGATCATATCTGGAGATTAATCCCTGAGACTACAGATACAAGTCCTCATGCACCATGGTGGAATCAAGATGGACTTGACAACAGGTTTGGAAATTTCCTCGCAAACCCTCGAGTGCATATTTGCGGGCACCTCTTTCACTATCAGGAGCTAACACCGCAAAACTTTCGCAATAACTTACTGAAACGTGTTCTTGCTCAAATGGAAACCCTAAAAGGCAAGGTTTCCGGCGACAAACTTATATGTTATTTGCGACTCGCTAATTGTAATAATTTGCCTTTTAATGAGAAAAAACGTATTCATCGAAAAATCAGAGAGATAATTCCAGCTTCTGTAGAAACCGATAGCGGCAAGTGGGATGAGTATTGCTTGAAGCCCTATTGGGTGATTGAATCATCTCATTCAGCCTTTCTGGACATTATAGATCAAGCACTTAATGACAATCTAGATTATGAAATTTGTAATCAAGACAAAGATGGCTCATGGAAGCCTTTCTGGTCCTGGGAAAAGACATACCCAGAATATTGGAGTGTTGCTAAACAAGAATGGAGCGCAATATTGACTTTAAATTTAATCAAGATTCTCCAGAAGTTCTGCAGAATAGAAAATTAAATGTATAACAAATCACTTCAGGAGGTAGGGTCAGCTGCTAGAGTGAAGTTAAGTGCACACTTAGCATCGGGCACAACTGTCATGCATGAAGGGTTCGTTAATTTTAATGCAGGTACTCTTGGTAAATCGATGATTGAGGGAAGAGTGACACCAGGAGTCATAGTCGGGAAGGATTCTGACGTTGGTGCCGGAGCCTCCATCATGGGCACCCTTTCAGGTGGTGGTAAAGAAATTAACGCTATCGGTGAGAGAAGTCTTATTGGAGCAAATGCTGGAATTGGTATATCGCTTGGTGATGAATGCATTGTTGAAGCAGGCTTATATGTTACCGCAGGTACTAAAGTTAAATTACCCGATGGCAATATAGTCTCTGCGAGTGAGTTATCTGGAAAATCTGGCCTTCTATACCGCAGACACAGTCAAACTGGTGCAGTTGAAGTTATACCAACAAACTCCTCACGCTGGGGAGGGCTCAATGATAGCTTGCATAGCAATGACTGATAATGTGATTAACAAATACATAAGTTCAAAGTTTTTGTGCCTCCCGATAATACGGAATGGCACTGGCTGCGGTTAACTTTACAAACTCATCATCGGCTTCTTGCCAACCGATCTCGGTTACCCACGTATTCCAAACGACAGTAGTCAATAACCTCATTAATCTCCGGTCATTGCAGCCGCATACTTACTAGGAGGCCCCCATCTATGAAAGATAGCGGCAAGCTCCATACAGACTAATAAAGTGGCGAGAACCCAAATACCCAAGGCGTATTCGGTTCTACTGATATTTTGACAGCCCGTATTTCTGGAGCACCAAAGACCTGTAGCCTAGTTATGTTTGAGTTTTTAGGCCCGTGCTCCTCGCCCTGATAAACCAAAAAAGGACGATCAACAACAAAACGATGATTATCGCCATGTATCACTAGCATAGGTTTTTTAAATTTATTGGCGAAATCGATTAGAGAAAATACAGTGTTACTGTAGGGACCCATTATGCCGCCATTTAAATTATTACCGACAATTTTAGCAGCCATATCGTTAGCAGCGGCATTTTCAAACAGGGCAGCATGCAGTGAAAATACCACGGCTTTGTAATCATTTTGAAGCGCCTTTGCTAGGCTGTCTTTAATCCAGGCAATGTTCGCACGGTCTCTCTGAGTCGCTTCTTCAGATTTAGTTTTGCTACCTATATTTAATCCATTATTTGAGCCAACGACATGCATTGTCACAAATAAGACACCATTGTGGTCCCAGCGAGAATTTTCAACATAGTCGGTGTATGTAGAAATATCACCCTGACGAATAAGGGGGATTGGGCTTGTACCTAAAGATTGTGGCTTAGAAAAAAAGAGACGCCGAATAGTATGCAGCCGATCTTGTTGATAAACTGCAAAATCTTCCCAGCTAAAAGTATCACGCGTAATTTTGGTAAGATCAACCTTGGGGTCAATGCAGTCTGTCCATTCGTTATCTCCTGGCGTGTATATTAGCGGGTGTTGATACTTGTTGAAAAACCCCAGAACCTTTTTTTGCTCATTATCATCACAACTCTGGCCGCCCCAAGTATCGCCAACATGGATGGAAAAGGCTGGTTTTTTACTATTAATTAAGCTAATAAGTTTATCGTAGGATGCATAATCTTTTTCTCCATTATAAGCCGTGTCTCCAAGTGCAACAAAGATAAAGTTATCTTTGTCTTTTGCAGAAACAACCTGAATCAACATTAAAACCAGAGTGGTTAGAGTGGCCTTAAATAGTTTTGATTTCATAAATTTCGCTCTTTATTGTCCATTAAAATGATAAGTACTAGGAGGGTTAAAAGGGTAAATTATCTTTTTCCGACATACCCTTTAACCTCGACGAGCCTTAACAATTAATGAAGCCTATTTGAATATGGGTGAGATATAACAACAAACAAATAGCTAAATGCTATTTGTTTACATATAAGACGCTTTAAGCTTTGAAAACCCCACCTTAAATGCAGAAATAGTTACCGTAAGATTTTCGACTGCCATCAATGAAGCCAGTTTAGACGCCCTCAAACAATGGCATTAAATATCACATACTAAATCCAGAAAAATGACCAGCAGGTAGATTCATCAATCAACTAAGTGATAAAAAAAGCATGAGGCTAATTACCCAATCAAATCGCCTGCGAATGCCTAGACGCTTCGGCACTATGGTATTGATCAAACACTTGGCAAATATTACGAATTAATTGCCGCCCTAAAGTGGTTAGCGTAATAGCCGTATTCGACAATATAA
>CAJQKX010000801.1 GCA_905479025.1 uncultured Paraglaciecola sp. | reverse complement strand
TTTTTATAATACCAACCTGGATGGCTCTATTCGCACTAACCCAAGTGATCCGAGACAAGTACGCATGGTCACCCAACCCGAATATTACCGGGATGACCTCTTAGTATCATTTGAGTTCAATTACGAATTTGGTGATTATGTGTTTACCTCGGTCTCCGCTTATCATGATAGAGAAGGTGACGCCGAGCGAGATTTTGATAGCGCCGATGGTGCAAACGGCATGTTGACGGCACAAGCATTATTGTTACCTGGTGGTCGCACTGAACCCACTACACGACATAGCACGGTTCGCACAGATTATGCCGCAAGTACCCAAAAGAGTCAGGAGTTTAGAGTTGCTTCCTATCTAGATGGCCCCTTTAACTTTACCGCGGGTGCCTATTACTTTGACTATGAGGGTGAATCGTTGGTCAATTTCTATTTGCCCGAGTTAACTGGTCTGGCTGGCTATCTGGGTTTACCTGATGAACTAGCCTTCTTTAGCTTTCAATCACCATCAGTCACCACCACTTCCTGGGCGGTATTTAGTGAAGCGTATTATGACTTTAGCGAAGACCTGAAGTTACCTTCGGTCTGCGATACACAGATGAAGAAAAAGGCGTGGTAACCCGTCAAGTTTCACCTCTTTCCTACTTAAATCCGGCCTTTGATCTTGAAGGTGCTATAGTAGAAGGTGAAAACGACTGGCAAGAAGTCACAGGTAAAATTGGCCTAAGCTATAACGCAGACTTTGACATGACCGAGGAAACCTTGTTTTTCGGCACCTTGTCTCGGGGTTACAAAGGCGGTGGCATAAACCCGGGTGGCAGTGGTGATTTCCCAACCTTTGATCCTGAATACATCAATTCACTTGAAGTGGGCACTAAAAACACTTTTTCCGGACGTACTTTCCAGGCCAATGTTACTGCTTTTATCTACCAATATGATGGCTTACAAGTAGGCGGGATACTAGGTGATGGCACCACCTTCAATACCAATGTTGATGCAGATGTAAAAGGTGCAGAGTTTGAATTTGTGGCTGCGCCAGTAGACGGTTTGCGGATAAATTTAAACCTTTCTTTACTCGACTCTGAAATCAACGAAGATTTCCTCACCTCCCCTGATATATCCTCACCCTCAGGCTCGGGTCCAGTGAATCTAAAAGGGAAAACATTGCAGTTCTCACCAGAAAGCTCAATTCAGTTTGGTATTCAATATACTCACGCATTGGATGAAAACTGGGAAATAGCCTACCGCGCGCAAACCTACTGGCAGGACCAGTATTACTCGCGCTTGTATAACATCGCCACGGATTTACAAGATAGCTGGCAGCAAACCGACTTAAGTGTCACGGTCCGAGACTTAGATGATGTCTGGGAGTTTGAAGCCTTTGTTAAGAATGCAGGTGATGAAGCGTCTATCACGAGCTTAGGTGTCGACAACTCAATTGTTGGACGTTACCGCACCCCGGTTTACCTTGACCCACGGACTTATGGTGTCCGTGTTACTTATCGCTTTGAATAACCTTTTAAATTAGTGTAGGAAATCCTGAACCGTGTTCTCAGGTACTTTTACCCCACCATTTGGTGGGGTTTTTTCAATGAGGAAAGCGTATGTTAGTTAAATTGTCTTTTTTAGCCCCACTATTAATGGCTATTTTAGTCACTACCAGTTGCAGCACGAAACTGACTAAGAATAAAGTTCTGATGAACCAAGAACAAGCGAATGATGCCCGCCAGCTAATTAGAGAAGCGGTCGACAGTAAAATTGTACCCGGCTTTGTAGCTCAGATTTATCAAGATAACCAATTAGTGTTTTCTGACACTTATGGATTTAGCAGTCTCGATCGCAACATTGCATTGCACCATAACGATTTATTTCGCATCTATTCCATGACCAAGCCGGTAACTGTTGTTGCAGCTCTAATTTTGCTTGAACAGGGCAAACTCAAATTAGATGATGAGGTTAGTCGTTATATACCAGAATTTAGCAACATACGTGTATTTAGCTCAGGCAAAGACAGACTATCAATGCGAACAGTTCCCCTTGAAAGTCCGATCACGATTAGACATCTGATGACGCATACTGCCGGATTTACTTATGGCTTGTACCCTGGTAATGCGGTTATGGAAGAGTATCTTTATAAAGGCATACCAACGGGCAGTGGTTCAGACAAAGCGCCGTTAAATGGTGAAAACCCAGTAGCTAGTTTGAAAGAATTTTCTCAACGTATTGCTGAGGCGCCAATCATGCATCAGCCAGGTAGCGATTGGACTTATGGTAACTCTATAGATGTACTGGGAAGGGTGGTAGAAGTAGCCTCTGGTAAGCGCTTAGCCACTTATATGCAAGAAGAAATTTTTTATCCTTTGGACATGACAGATACCAGTTTTATTGTTTCGGTAAATCAATCAAACAGATTTACTGATGCATTTGTATCCAAAGGAGGCAAACCGGCTCCCCAAGGCACCATTATAACACGTCAACAATATTGGCCTGAAAATGTAAGTTTGGTGACAGTAGATAGCGGACAAAAAAGCATTTATTCCAAGCAACGGGATATGGACTTTGGTGGTGCTGGCCTAGTGTCAACTATTGACGACTACGCAAAATTTAGTTTGATGTTGTTAAATAACGGCAGCTACAAGGGTCAAACTGTGATCTCACTTGAATCTGTTGCTGCGATCAGAGCCAATCATCTAACACCGGAAGCAATTAAAAACTCAGCATATGGAGAAAACGGCATATTGTTTGGACTCGGTGTGGGTATTATTGAAGACAATAGCCAGTTATCAGTTTGTATGCCCAAAGGAGGTTATTTTTGGGGGGGAGCAGCTTCAACTTACTTCTTTGTAGATCCACTCAACCATTCGACCATAATGTTGTTTACTCAGGTTTTCGGGGATCAGGTGCGTCCCGTTTGGGGGGAGTTGCTAAAACTAGTTTATGGCGAACCTGAACACACAGAAACAGGCATGAGTTGCAGCTAACAGCTTAGATTTATTTTGAATAAAGCCCCGTATAATGTTTGGGGCTCTTAAAGTAACAATCTGATCACATATTTAAGAACGCACTTCGCCATCGCCCATCACAATAAACTTTTCTGTTGTGAGAGATTCAGCGCCCATTGGCCCATAAGCATGTAATTTGCTGGTGGATATACCAATTTCTGCTCCTAACCCTAACTGACCGCCATCAGAGAAACGTGATGACGCATTGGCCATTACCACAGCTGAATTAACTCGGCGAATAAAGGCTTGGGTTTTTGAATAATCTTGGCTCACAATCACTTCTGTGTGGCCTGAACCATATTCTTCTATATGTTCAATGGCTTGGTCAAAATCAGCAACCACTTTCACCGCAATTTCCATCGCTAAGTATTCTGCATGCCAATCATCTTCGGTCGCTTTTTGTGCACCGCTGAAATATTCGATGCTGTTTTCACACCCATGAATAACAGTATTGTACTCAGCTAATAACAAAGCAGCTTTAGGTAAAAATGTCGCAGCAACATCTTGGTGTACCAGTAAGGTTTCTAGTGAATTGCACACCCCAGTTCGCTGGGTCTTGCCATTTTTAAGTATATTCAACGCCTTAATTTCATCAGCTGCACTGTCTACATATAAATGACACACCCCTTTGTAATGTTGGATGACGGGGATACGGCTATTTTCACAGACAAAACGAATTAGCCCTTCACCGCCTCTGGGTATAATTAAATCAATGGATTCATCTAGCGTCATCAACTCATTCATCACACCGCGGTCTGTATCGGGCACAACCACCACAGCGGCAGGGTCGAGTTGCTGTTTGGCCAAGGCCATTTCAATGCATTTGGCTAAAGCTAGATTTGAATGTATGGCTTCTTTACCGCCCCGTAAAATTACAGCATTACCCGCCTTTATACATAACGCAGCAGCATCGATAGTCACATTAGGTCGTGATTCGTAAATCATCGCAATGACGCCTAACGGAATACGCATTTTCCCAACCTGAATACCACTTGGCATACGTTGGATATTAGCAATATTGCCTACCGGATCAGCTTGACCTGCAATCTCAATCACGGCATCAGCAATGCTTTGAATTCTTTCAGGATCAAGCGCTAATCGGTCTAGCATGGCAGCGTCTAAGTTGTTTTCTTTAGCTGCGTTTAAGTCTT
>CAJQKX010000800.1 GCA_905479025.1 uncultured Paraglaciecola sp. | reverse complement strand
ATACCAATATAGGGACGTACTTTGGATTTTGTAGTAACTCGATGAGTGCAGGATCGGGGGCGACTCTGTCCCATCTAAATGCATAGTTGTCGGGTATGACATCTGCGATGAGTTTACCGGTATTGGTTGGTTTGTAATATTCATTTTTATACATCACCAAACAAAATGCGCTGTGACTGTAAATTGAAGGGCGCTGTGAACAAATACACTTTTTTTCTGGGATTAAACAATCCTCGCAGCGTTTAACTTTATAACCTCTAGCCCTAAATTCCTTAGTCGATAATGCTAGCTGCTGCTTGCGCAAAATGTGTACTGTATTGATATGTGCCAAAAAAATCCCGTGAACAAATAGCAGTTTATGTAATATCATCGCTTTTTTTAAAGATTTTACATAGTTAAAGTATGAAACTTCAGATTGATAACGATATTCACATCGAGCTTTTAGTGCCCGCATTTGCCGAGCGTTTATATGGTTTGACTAACAAGAACCGAGCCTATTTAAAAAAATGGTTATCCTGGTTAGACTTAGTGAAAACCTTTGAAGACACCGAAACCTTTATCGAAACTGCTGTTCATCAACACAACAATAATCAGGCCACTACTTTTGCTATCTTGCATCGCGGTGATTTAGTGGGTGTTGCGGGGTTTAATTATATTGATTATCAACACAAGTGGGGAGCAATTGGCTATTGGCTTTGTGCTTATTACACTGGCTCCGGTGTGATGACGAAAGTGGTACAAAAATTATTGGAGTATGGCTTTGTTGAGGCCAGTCTGAACAAAATCGAAATACGCTGTGCTGATAAAAATTACAAGAGCAGAGCTATTCCTGAACGTTTAGGTTTTTCCTATGAAGCAACCTTGCGTCAATGTGAATGGTTGTATGACCAGCATGTCGATCATGCTATTTATTCTATGTTAGCCAGTGAATATCAGGTTAGCAAGATTAGTTAACCTGATGTGATAGTCAGCCTCAAGTTCAGATTACTGCTAAATTACTAAGGATGATTATGGCGAAGAGCCTGATTTACCTCACATAAACCTATAATAGGTAAGTAAGGTAGTTCGTCCATTTGTGAGTCGATAGTAATGTGTGATTGTTAACTTATACCCAATTTCATCAGTACATGTTTTTAGGGAATTGAGGTTTTAGTTAAATTAATTTGAAAATTCATACGAGACGAGATGAAAGTAGTGATCGATGTATTTACTAGACGTATTAAGTAAACTTCAATACCCAAAACCTAAGATAATGATAATAGCGACCAGCAAGTAAATCCACGTTTTACTTTTTTGAGCCTGGGTGCGATATGAGGTAGTCTGCAACACTGTTTTGGTGGATATATGAATTTTTTTTTGCATAAATTTAATTAAGGTTGTCATTGGCTGAAAATCAAATGTGACGCTTAAAAAATGTATGTTTTATGGAAATGTAAATTAGGATATTGATATGAATAAAATTTCACAGGAAAAGTTTCTTGCTTTGAGTAAAATGTTACCCGAGCTGCGCTTTGAATATGCATTGGCACAGATGATCGAAATGCAAAACCTTTGGGGATTGTATGGTGAAAGTGGTTGGGTGATGCTCAAGGCTGATGAGGATGCCTGTATACCTATTTGGCCACACAAAGAGTTTGCTGAGGCTTGGGTAAAAGATGAGTTTCCTAATTGTCAGCCTAAACAAATTGATTTTGTGGAATGGATCGACACATGGTTGCCGGGAATGAAAAACAACAATACTTTAGTCTTGGTTTTTCCATTAAGTGGCGATGAAGAAGGTATTATGCTTGAGGCTGAAGAAATGATCAGTTGTATTGAAGAAGATTTAAAAGGGCTTGCGGCAAACGATCTTAGCTAAATGCCGATAAGTGCCTCGTTATCTGGACTGGGCGATCAATACGCTGAATTCAATGTGTATATTGGCAATATCCCGACGTTTTCTGAATATTCAAGTAACGGCGGGATTAAGCCGTTATCAACAGGGGAAATCAATGCTATTGGTTTGGCTTGTGGTAACGGTTGGCGAAAAGTATTTAACGTATATGCCAAGCTGCTATTTGCGCTTAATGCTGAAAACATTGTTTCGTTGCAAGGAGCTAAAAGTTGGCAAGATTTTCGTGAGCATGTTTTATTACAAAATTCGTCAAACACGAGTTTATTGTTTTTACCACCACAACTTAATAATATTAAACAGCAAAATAACAATGTGGTGCACATCATTATGGGCAAGACATATGCTAAATCACTAACTTTGCCCCACTTATTGACATGGTTAGATCACGAATTTTCGATAAATATCCATAACAAACTGGTGGTTTGTCCTTATTTTGATTATCGCCAATTATCGAATATTAAAATAATGCGGCTTGTAAAATTGATAAAACAACTGCGGGAGACATAATTTACTTTGCACAAAATGCACTAAGTTGGTGCGCTTGCATTTATTTGGACTTTAAATAAACAAGTTATTTGCAATTTTATTATTAACTTATTGATATCTATGGTCATTAAATTTGGCTTATGGCTTGCTAAGCACAGTTATGAAAGATCATTATTACATCTCGGAAAGATAGCTTGCAAGATACAGCTTTATCTAAAGCACAAAATACTGTGATTCCAAAATTGCGTATTTTGTTGATTGACGAAAACCGCCAAAGAGCCGAGTCTTTAGCGTGGGCTCTAAATAACTCTCGTTACAAAATTAGTCACCTAGCCAATCCACACATGTCACTATTAAAACAGGTGGATGAGATCCAGCCAGATATTATTGTGATTGATATAGAGTCTCCCAGCCGTGATATTTTAGAAAGTTTAAGTACCATTTCTCATTACAATCCCAAACCCGTAGTGATGTTTTCTGGCGAAAAAGATACTGACACCATTAATCAATATATTGAATCTGGGGTTAGCGCTTATGTAGTCGGTGATTTGCAAGCTGAAAGGGTTAAACCAATTTTGGATGCGGCTGTGGCTCGATTTCGTGAATTTCAAAAATTAAAAGTAGAATTAAGTGAAACCAAACATCAACTAGCCTCGCGTAATCTGATTGATCAAGCTAAACGATTATTAATGAAGAAAAAGAATCTATCAGAAGATGACGCTTTTAAAGCCATGCGAAAGACTGCTATGGATACAGGACAAAAGTTGGATGATGTGGCAAAAACACTCATTTCTTTTCTGAACACTATTTAAGATACTAGGTCAAAAGTATGATTGAACCTGAACAAACAGATTTAACCTTAGGATTTGTACCACTGACAGACTCTGCACCATTAATTGTGGCTAAAGAAATGGGTTTTTTTAGCCAGTGGGGGCTGAATGTGAAATTGCAAAAACAGAATTCTTGGGCAACGCTCAGAGATAAATTACACGCTGGATTATTAGATGCAGCTCAAATGCTAGCCCCCATGCCATTAGCCAGTTCACTAGGCTTAGGTTGTGCAAAGGTAAAAGTGATTACTCCTTTAGTACTTAGCTTAAATGGTAACGCTATTACTTTGTCTGAAAAATTACACCAAGAGATTTTAAAAGAAAACAATATTGTTCATGTGACATTGCCTCTTGCTGCATACCTATTGCAGAAAGTCATTCGCGTGCGTAAAAATCAAAACCGTCCAAAGTTAAGGTTTGCGACTGTATTTCCTTACAGTTGTCATTATTATCAGCTTAGAGATTGGTTAGCCTCTGCCCAAATTTCAGAAGCAGACTTGGACATAGTGGTTGTGCCACCGGTAAATATGGTGGCATTTTTACAAAGCGGTGAAATTGACGGATGTTGTGTTGGTGGACCTTGGAATGCCAAAGCTGTTAGAGCAGGTATTGGTTTAACTGCTCTGACATCATTTGATATATGGCAAGACAGCCCTGAGAAAGTCCTAGGATTATTAGCTAGTTTTCAGCTGAGTAAACCTAACACAGTCATCGCTTTAGCCGCTGCGTTAAAGCAAGCCTGTATTTGGTTAGAAAGTATTCCAAATCGATTTGAGGCTGCACGTTTGTTGAGTTCAGAACAATATTTAGATGCGTCTGTTGATGTGATTACACCATCTTTAATTGGCAGTTGCCTAACTCATATTACTATGCCACCTCGTACCATACCTTCATATAATCAGTTCTCAAAATCTAGCAATGGCTCAATTAATGTGCCTGAATACATCCGAGGTGAATGGTTAATTAGTCAAATGAGAAGTGCAGGACAGCTGAAAAATATTAATGTTCCGGCTGAACTAGTTAGGGATGTATTTAGACCCGATATATATCAGCAAATGCGACTGAAACTTGAAGACCAAGCAGTGCAATTTTTTCGCCGCTCAGGTTAAAAAGTACTGGGTTTAGACTTGACTATTCTTGTGTGTGGTTTTTTATGATTTGTGAATGTCTTTAAAATAGAACCCTTAGAAGAAAATTGTTTATATTTCCCGTCTAAATCAGACACCACATAAATACAATGGCACTTTGATAGTGCAAGGTATGCACTCCTATGACAACAATGCTGTGTGATAAAATTGATGTGTATTCATTAAGTTATTGAAATTAAACAAAAATAATAGTTGGCATTGTTACTGCTAAACAGTGAATGAGTGACCTACTACTTATAACAATGATAATTGTCCTCAATAATTAGAAGACAATAAGTGTCATAATGCTTTAAACAAAAAATTGTAATTATACGACGTAGTGTTGTTACAAATAGGCAATGCAGCCCGCAAAGATTTTCCGTGTCCTGGAGTCTTTGTGGGTTTTTTTTTGGCTAATAAAAATAGGAGTAAGAAATGAATAACCTGACGTTATTAAGTTCGTTAAAACTAGCTGTTACATCTCTCAGGCTCGGCTTGATATCAACAATTTTAAGCGGTTCAGTGATTGTAACCGGTGTTGGTGCAAAAGATTTGGGATGGCCAGAGAAGGAAGAATTAAAATTTGGATTTATTAAATTAACTGATATGGCACCGCTAGCGATCGCCTATGAGAAAGGTTATTTCGAAGATGAAGGCCTTTACGTCACCCTTGAAGCACAAGCAAACTGGAAAGTATTACTTGACCGAGTGATTGATGGACAGCTTGATGGCGCTCACATGTTGGCTGGTCAACCTTTAGGTGCAACTATCGGTTATGGCACTAAAGCAGATATTATTACTGCGTTTAGCATGGACTTAAACGGTAATGCCATCACAGTTTCCAATGATATTTGGAAAGAGATGAAAAAGCATGTTCCCCATGAAGGCGGAAAGCCAGTTCATCCAATCTCGGCGGATTCCCTTAAGCCTGTAGTAGACGATTTCAAAAGCAAGGGTAAACCTTTCAAAATGGGTATGGTGTTTCCCGTTTCTACCCATAACTATGAATTACGTTATTGGTTAGCGGCAGGGGGTATTCACCCTGGATTTTATGCACCCCATAAAGGCGACACTAGTGGCCAAATTGATGCTGATGCTTTGTTATCTGTTACGCCTCCACCACAAATGCCTTCTACTATGGAAGCCGGTACTATCCATGGCTACTGCGTAGGCGAGCCCTGGAACCAACAAGCGGTGTTTAAAGGTATTGGTGTGCCAGTTGTGACCGATTATGAAATTTGGAAAAATAACCCTGAGAAAGTATTTGGAGTCAGCAAAGGATGGGCTGAAAAAAATCCGAATACGCATATTCGAGTGGTTAAGGCGATGATCAGAGCTGCCATGTGGTTAGACGAAAATAACAATGCTAACCGTCCAGAAGCAGTGAAAATTCTATCTAAGAGTCAATATGTTGGAGCGGATTACGAGGTTATCGCAAACAGCATGACAGGTACCTTTGAGTACGAAAAAGGCGATAAACGCGATGTGCCGGACTTCAATGTGTTCTTCCGTTATAACGCAACTTATCCCTTCTACAGCGATGCTATCTGGTATTTGACGCAAATGCGCCGCTGGGGACAAATTTCTGAGCCTAAACCTGATTCTTGGTACAAAGATATAGCCAAACAAGTTTACCGTCCTGATATTTATGCTCAAGCCGCTAAAGCTTTGATTACAGAAGGTAAAGCCAATGCGGTTGACTTCCCTGAGTTTGCAACAGAAACAGGTTTTAAACCTCCTCAGACAGAATTTATTGACAAAATTGTGTATGACGGTAGTCAACCTAATGCTTATTTAGAAAAATTTGCTATCGGTCTTAAAAATGACACTAAAATCTAACTAACCCCAGATCTGCTTAAGCAACGATCATAGCGTTAAACTCTACGTCAGTTAAATTAAGGGATGGCTTATCTTTCTTTAAGCAATAAGCTACTAATCCTGCCAGTAAATTGAGCATAAATCCGTTCA
>CAJQKX010000799.1 GCA_905479025.1 uncultured Paraglaciecola sp. | reverse complement strand
TGATTCGAAAATGATACAGCCTGTATGATGAATACTATTTAATTGACTGATCACAGCCATTAACTTTTTAGGAAGAGTTAATAATTCGTCTGGGTCATCACCATCTTCAAAGTAAGAATGCATATGGGTATCATGTTCAGCAAGTGATATTGCACTTAATTCATAAGGTATTTGCATGGTTTTTTTAGGTATAAACACACTATTTTCATCACTTCGTTCAACATGCAACGTATCTCGAGCGTTGAACATACAACACTTAAAAACACCGTTTCGGTTAATGGCTCTGGCAAAATGTACAACATTATTAACCGACGCTTCGAATGACGTTTGTAGTGATATGTCATACAAATTCAGACTAGAGTCGATATATACCCCAGTCTCTTCCCACCTTACCGCTAACCCTCCCACTACGGGATATTTACCCAAACGACTCACTGCAGCCACAAAGGCCTTTTCTGTATCACCCATGCCTTGCATGAAGTTTTTATAATATCGCTCAAACTGAGCATCGTCTATATATCTAAGTTCTTGTTCTGCTTGGCAAACCTCTATTCGTAAAAATGACTTTCGAGAACTGTAAACAACGGTATCAATTTCTTTGTAATCTTGACTAACCCGGGTAGGTATCAACGAAGTATGCAGATGACGAATATTTTCATTTAAGACTATGTTTTTTATGTATTGCATATTGTTAATAAAATAGTCCCCCCCTTTCTCTCGTATCTGAGGTGAATCACTCATCATTGCAGTTAAGGTTTTGGCCAGTTCTTGAGGTAACCCAAGAGAATTTGGACTGATAACTTTATGCCCAAAACGACTTGATTGACCTGATGCCAGTGCATACAAAGTACTTGCCAGACCTTGTTCATCGAATCTTACCGAAGATAAGCCACCATTGAGCTGATCATCGCCAATAAAATACACATCACCTAAACGCGCATTAGTTTGCTGCATGTCACTGGACATTAAGTCCATTACATTATTGCCTATAAATTGACCTTGGTGGTCAATTTGTGCAAAAACAGACGAGCCCCAATCAATCAATCCTACTTGTTCGTTGCTTTCATCAAACACGATGTTCGAAGGTTTGATATCACCATGAACGATTGGTTTAGTTTGACCTTGTTGTTGATGCCCCCGTAAATATAATAAAATATCGGCCAGTTGCCCTGCTATTTTTATAACGAGTTGTACCGATAAGGGGCCATACTTTAAGGATATCTTCTCTAAATCTTCGCCTTTGGCTCGGTCCATAACCAAGACAGACTGTTTATTGATACGCTGATATTCGATTAGCCGAGGAACGTAGGGATGATTAACTAAGCTCAACATATACGCTTCTTCTTCAAACCGGTCTTGAACATGTTGCGGCAGATTTATCCGAGAAAATTTAAAAACCTGTTGTTGAGGTTGGGTGGTACTTTGAGAAACGTTTGCTTTTGAAACCTTTGCTTTTGAAACAGTGCCTGCGAATGCAAACCCAAATGCACCTTTGCCTATCAATTCAATGTTTTGATAACCCAATAACAGTAACTGGTCGGTGCACAACTTAAACCAATCTTTTAGTTTTTTGGCATCCTTGTGTGACAGCAAATAAATAGACTGCTCATCAGGTATATAAAAATGTTTAATATTCGCGGGTGTCAACATCTCAGAGTGACCAACTATTCTTCAATTAACCAATCAACAGAGAATGATGCGCTATCGTTTTGAGCCATTAATGGTGTCAGTTCTTGTAAACTTTCTGTAATCTGCTTATCAAGCTGCCAAGGTGCGTTAATGATAAGCATACCAGACCCATACATGCCTCCCAGCTCACCGCCATCGGTTACGCGTAACTCTATTTTAAGCATGTTCTTAAAAGGATGTTGGTTTAGGCTCTCCAGCATCGCTTCACTTTTTCCTTTTTTACTGTCGCTGCTTTCAAAGCTTGCATTTGAAGATTGTCTATCAGTTATTAAGGGATACCAAATCGCATAAATCGCAGAATTCCATCTCTTGTGAGCAGATATCACGGTATCGACTACTTGTTGATATTCACTCGCCACTTCATATGAAGGGTCGATAAGCACCATACCTCGTTGCATGTTGGGTGGCGTTAAAGCTAACAAACCTTCATATCCATCCCTATGATGAATAGCGATATTTTTACCGCCAAGATTGCTTTTTAAATTGAGTATTTCCTGATTGTGCCATTCCATCAAAATCAGTTGGTCCTGTGGACGCAACATAGATTTGGCTATTTCTGGCGAACCCGGATATTGATTAAATTTTTTATACGCTGCCACCAAAGACAAATAATCGCTCATTGCTTTGTTTTGTGCTGCATGCCCGGTAAGGCGATCAATGCCATGTTTAAATTCTTTAGTTTTAAGGGCTTCTTCTGAATTTAGCTGATACACCCCTGCACCACTGTGCGTATCGAAATAACAGAAGCCTTTGTCTTTGCTTTTAAGCTTGTTGATGATCAACATCTGGCAAAGGTGTTTTAATACATCCCCATGATTACCTGCATGATAGCTATGTCGATAACTTAGCAAACTGAATTCCTTAATTTAACAGAGTTATTGAATATTTGCGTTAATCTTAAAGCAAAAATAAACCCGCTGTTAGCGGGTTTGATCATTATATAGCTATCTGGTCATGGCTAACATGGTAATCGGGTTTTCCAAGTAAGATTTCCAAAGGTTATTAAATCTGACCATAGTCGCGCCATCGATAATTCTATGATCTCCCGACCAGCTTACGTGCATGATGTTAACGGCCTTCACAGCGTCATTTTCATCAAACCGTGGTAAACGTTGTATTTTACCCAATGCCACAATGGCTGATTCAGGTGCATTAATTACAGGTGTGGCAACCGTGCCGCCAAGTACACCAATATTAGAAATGCTGATGGTTCCACCTTTAAGGTCAGCACTGCTTAATCTTCCTTGACGTGCTAAGTCTACTAACTCG
>CAJQKX010000798.1 GCA_905479025.1 uncultured Paraglaciecola sp. | reverse complement strand
ATGAAAGATGAAAACACGATTTGTAAAGTGTTACCTAACCAAAGGATTTAATTGTATTTCTAACCGTAATACGTAAGTTAAGCTTTGCGGCAGCAGCAGAAGAGTTAGGACAGTCTCCAGCCTATATCAGCAAAAGAATTGGCGTTTTAGAAACAAACCTCGCCACTCGACTATTTCATAGAAGTACACGTAAAATTGTACTAACAGATGACGGTGAACGTACCCAACGTTGGGCAATGCGTATACTTACCGATATTGATGACATGGTTGATGACCTAACTGAAGCTCAGCACATTCCCCGAGGTTTCCTCCATATTTGTACCACGTTCGGATTTGGACGTAAGCACGTCGCACCAGCTATAGCAAAGCTGTCAGAACAATTTCCTGAGCTTGAAGTTCGACTGGAAGTTTTCGATCGTGCTGTAGATATTATTCAAGAGGGTTTTGATCTCGAAATTAGAGTGGGTGAAGATCTTCCTCAACAACATATCTGTAAAATGTTGAAATCAAATAATCGAATTCTCTGCGCCACCCCCGATTATCTAGAAAAATATGGTACTCCACAAAAGCTCGATGATTTACATAATCACAGTTGCTTAGTACTAAAAGAGCGAAATTCTCCTTTCGGTATATGGAACCTACATGACGGAAAAAAAGAAATATCCTTGCCTATCAGTGGCCTATTATCAAGTAACCATGGTGAAATTGTTTTACAATGGGGGCTTCAAGGCCGGGGAATTGTTATGCGTTCATTTTGGGATGTAAAGCATTTATTAGAAGAAGGTAAATTAGTACAAATTTTGCCAGCCTATACTCAAACAGCAAACATATGGGCTGTATACCCTACCCGATTATCACACTCTGCCAAATTACGTGTTTGTGTCGAGTTTTTAGAAAAACATCTCAAAGGAATTTAAATAATACTAAAGCCGTCATAACAGATGGGTCATGAAAATAGTCTCACAATAATTGTTTTAGCTTGTCATTAGAAAAACCACTTACAACTGAGTATGACCTGAAGAGGTCATTGTTTAGATAATTAGGTAGCTGAAAGCTTTTTTCCGTTCACCTAGAACGGAATAAGTAAAACGAAAGTCTACGTAAAAAAGTAAAATTAAAGCCGACTTGTTTGTATTGAGTTATTTTACGACCCTACCCTGCTATACAGCGACCTTGGTTATGTATCTCCCAATGAAAAAAATATACATCCGAAGACAAACTGAATGTCTACAAAGTTGGGGAGTACTATTATCCGTCAACAGAAAAGCCTTAACATTATTTATAACGAAGGTGAGAAATCAGTTTTGTGCATAAACACCACGTCAATTTTCTTAACTAAATCGCCATTCTTTTTGGATGCATTAAAGGCTTCGACCCAAGCAGGATCAGCAATAAATGTTTTCCATTTATTTTTTGCGTCTTGCTCACTGTTATGTTCAATAATATAAATTAGCGTATTCTCCGAGTCTGGGCTTTGAGTAGGTGTCCAACAGGCTACAACCTTCATACCTAAGCGACCAAATATCTGGTGTGTATGATCTCTGAATCTAGCGTGAAGAGCGTCTAGCTTTCCATCATGGGTATGGTAAGTTCTCATCTCGTAAACTTTGGATACTGTATCTTGGTGTGAATTTTTGTCTGCTGCAAAAAGACTAAACGAATGTAAACTGCATACCAAAAGTAGCATTGCTCTAACAAAAAAACGGCTCATCACTTTCACGTTAATTTCCTGTAAATATAAAGAATAGTTGAACTTCGAATACTACTGTATAGGTAAATAAATACCAGAGCGTGTCAAATTTTGTTGTTTAAAATCTTAGAACGACTGTTCGCAGAACAAAGTTAAATCTGTTTTCATGCCGCGCAATTTTATCCCAATAAAAAAGGAGCCTTTCGGCTCCTTTTTTTATTATTTACTGGTGTTAACCAATAATTTATTCATTACCTTCAGCGGGTGCTTCTGGCGCAGCTGGTTTTTCAGTCAAATCTTTAATACTTAAACGTATGCGGTTCTGACGGTCAATTTCAACAACCTTAACGTCTAGCACTTGGCCTTCTTCTAAGAAGTCAGATACCTTGTTAACACGTTCGTGTGCGATTTGTGAAATATGCACTAGGCCTTCTTTGCCAGGTAGAATTTCAACAAATGCACCAAAATCAACGATACGCGTGACTTTACCAGAGTAAGTTTTACCCGACTCAACTTCAGCAGTCACTTGTTCAATCTTAGCAATAGCAATTTGCGCTTTAGCCAGCTCTGTAGCAAAAATCTTAACAGTACCGTCATCTTCGATTTCGATATTACATTCTGATGCTTCCGTAATAGCGCGGATCATCGCGCCGCCTTTACCAATTACGTCACGGATTTTGTCTTTATCCACTTTCATTTTGTAGATGCGCGGAGCGAACTCAGACATCTCTTCACGGTGACCAGAAATCGCTTGGTCCATCACACCTAGAATATGCAAACGCGCTTCTTTAGCTTGTTTCAAAGCAACCTGCATGATTTCTTGAGTGATACCTTCGATCTTGATATCCATTTGAAGTGCAGTGATACCGCCAGTTGTACCGGCCACTTTAAAGTCCATGTCACCTAAGTGATCTTCATCACCCAAGATGTCAGATAGAACGACAAAGTTTTCGTCATCTTTCACTAAGCCCATAGCGATACCCGCAACAGAAGCTTTAATCGGTACGCCGGCATCCATCAATGCTAAAGACGTACCACAAACAGAGGCCATTGAAGACGAACCATTTGATTCAGTGATTTCAGAAACAACACGTACCACATAGGGGAAATCTTGTTCAGACGGCATAACCGCTTGAATACCACGTTTAGCTAGACGGCCATGGCCGATTTCGCGACGCTTAGGTGAACCCACAAAACCCGTTTCACCTACACAATAAGGAGGGAAGTTGTAATGCAGCATAAAGCGGCTATCAGTTTTACCATTGAGACCGTCAATCATCTGTGCATCACGCTCAGTACCCAAAGTAGCAGCAACGATTGCTTGCGTTTCACCACGAGTGAACAAAGCAGAACCGTGAGTACGTGGCAACAAACCAGTGGCAACGTTAAGGGCACGGATCATCGCAGGATCACGACCGTCTATACGCGGCTGACCAGCAA
>CAJQKX010000797.1 GCA_905479025.1 uncultured Paraglaciecola sp. | reverse complement strand
CTTATCTCAAGCAATTTTATAACTACCACCCCAAACCAGATCAAATCCGTAACCATCTACCATGGGTATTAAGAAAGGTAGGATAAGCATCATAATACCTAATGGATCAAGAAACATCCCCAACAACACATATACACCTGCAATCATAACCATTTATAGCCATAGAGATACATCTGCATCCTCGACAATTCCACCCAATGTGGGTGCCATGCCAGTTAATGGCACAAACCCAACAAAAATATTGGCAGATGCAGTAGTAAAGAAGATAGAAGTGGTTTGTGTAAAAATATCCTTAATGGATAAAGTAAAGTGCGACCAAGTAAGTCTTTTTTGTAAAGAACCAATAACGATGACTGCAAAAGCACTGATTGCTGCAGCTTTCCGGAGTTCTCCCTTTTCAAGTATGCTGTGATCGTCCTGTACAACTTCAATCCTGGGCAGTTCAAAGATAAATAATCGCGTATGTTACTTTTTAGAGACATCACATCTCGCTGTTTTTATTAGCTATTTAATTTATACCCGTTCGCACTGTCGGCTAGCACAGACAGCTAACCGGTAACATTTCACATTAAAGCAGCTTCAATTCGTGTTATTTATTTTACATTCTTGTTTTAAAAGGATTATTTTTTTCTGGCCCAGTTCTTGTAATTGCTATAACTACAATCCAACCATTAGGGGTGGGTGTTTCGTTAATCAGGAGGTGGTTACCTTGTCTATTACATTCGAACTATGCCGAGAAAGCATGCTGCTTGAGCAATATTACGACCTGCGTGAAAAATGTTTCCGAAAAGAACTGGGTTTACCAGACTTTGACGGTGGCGAAGATGAGCGCGACCTGCAGGGGGAAATAGTAATCGCCCGCCAAGGTGATCGTTGCGTGGGCGGCGCCCGTATCGCTAATGGTTCTCCACTGGATGGCCAGTTGCGGGATCTAGCACTCAATCCAGGGGCCTCCTGTATGTGGGAACGTTTTGTGATTGACCCAGCTTTGCGCTCACTACAGTTAATACGAGACTTTGTGGGGCACCTGATTGAATATTCCCGAAAAGCGGGCTACCAATATGCGGCGATATTAAGTTCCCTGCGAAATGCCCGCTTCTACCGTCAGTGCCACTCGGCTCTGAAAGTCGACTTCAAGATACATGACCACGTACCAGATTTTTCCAAGGGCGCATTTTCCGGCCTTGAGCACTACCTTTCGGTATCATACCTGCTGGGTAGTCAGAAAATGAGAATAGCGGCCTAAACGCGACATCATTCTTTCCAGCCTTGATTGCTGTCAATCCTTTTTAAAACGCACTTCATTGGAAGCTCGCATCTACATCTTTTCCCATCGTTTTTATGAGGCTTCATTTTTTGGGATATTTATTACTACTCCCTGAAAGACACTACAACCCGATCGAGTGTTACATAATTAACAACAAAATGACGCAGTAACAATAATAGAATATATTTTTTCTGCGATGAGACTCATGCTTGTTGTCCAGGAAGCATGGGCGACCTGATTCTGGGTCTAAGAGTGTAGGTAAAATAAAACGTCACTTTTCATATATCTCCTTCTTTTATAAACTTGAAGACGAGAAAGTCATACAATATTACTTAACTTTTCTAACAAAATTTAAAATAGAGACAAACGCCTTTTGCTGTTGTAGAGCCAGCTCTATAGGCTGTTGATTTATGACGATAAACGTATTTATTCAAACCGACTTATATTTGGCTGATACCACTAATTAACACTTATATAGCCTTTAAAATGACTACACTTCTTATAGGTGCATGTTCACTGTGTTTCTGTCTGTTAACATTAATGCTTTATTGTCTATATCTAAATACTCCTTATACACAAGCTATCACTTTAACAATGGCATAGAGTTTGTTGGACTGTGCTTGTCCTAAAAATTGATGTTTAACCATAACGTCAGAGCTTTTCTATATTCAATCTGGCATCACTATATGCATAAGGTGTCATTTTGGTGCTTATATTTTTTTTCTTGCGATTTGTGACTCTTCGCTTTGCAGTAACTCAGAAAAAATCACTAACTCATCTTCAATAATTTGACCAAGAAGTGTCTGTTGCGGTGCTTTTAGTAATCTTTTAGTGGTTCGCAACGCATTTTGAGGCTTAAGTGCCAATACTTTTGCTTTAGATAAGGCAAACTCAAATACTTCAGATTTGTCTATTTGCTGGTTGACAATACCCATATTAATAGCTGATTGCGTATTGAAAGCATCACCCAGCATTAATACTTCTGCGGCTTTACGATGACCTGCCAACAAGGGAATAAGCAGACTTGAGCCGCCTTCAGGGCAAGCACCTAAATCGACAAAAGGCATTTTAAAAGACGTGTCTGATGCATAAACCAAGTCAAAGTGCAGCAGCATAGTGACGCCTATGCCAACAGCTACGCCAGATACCGCCCCGACAATTGGCTTAGGAAAGTGATTTAGTTCACGTAATAAAATGGATGCCGGTGAGGGTTGATCAAAATCACGAGTGTTAAAATCGTTTAAATCGTTTCCCGCTGAGAACGCATCTTGAGTGCCGTGGATCAACACCACTTTAACACTGTCATCGGACACACTGTCTTTTAGTGCTTTAGCCATAGCAAGATACATTGAGCGGGTTAACGCATTTTTTTTCTTGGGACGATGAATCCCAATATGCAAAACACCACTATCAGTGTATATGAGTACGTTTTCTTCAGATTCCATATTTGTTGTGCCTATCTATTGCACTAGTTAATTACAAGTGCTGACTGCACTTATTGATTATTCAGACCATTTAAACGGGATAATGCTAGGTCGTATTCTGTTTTGAAGCGGGCTACAATAGTAGCCACATCAGTAATATCCACAATTCTACCTAGTCCTTGACCTGCACCCCAAATATCTTTCCAAGCCTTAGACTTACTGCCGCCTTCAGAGCCAAATTTCATTTTGTTTTTATCACCCTGTTTTAAATCATCAGGATCCAGGCCTGCATTACTGATGCTGGGTTTAAGATAATTGCCATGCACACCCGTAAATAATGAACTATACACAATATCTTTAGCGCTACTTTCAACCAACATAGTTTTATATGCTTGCTCGGCATTGGCTTCTTTGCTGGCAATAAAGCGCGTGCCAATATACGCAAAATCAGCACCTAAGGCTTGTGCTGACAAGATAGCGGCACCATTAGCAATCGAGCCTGATAACGCAATAGGGCCATCAAAAAATTGTTTAATTTCACTCACTAAAGCAAAAGGACTTAACGTTCCCGCATGACCACCAGCACCAGCGCACACCAACACTAAACCATCAACTCCGACTTCTATGGCTTTTTGGGCATGACGCACATTAATAACATCATGAAAGATGATGCCACCGTAAGCATGAATACGTTCAACCAAATTAGGATCTAAGGCGCGCAAGCTGGTAATAATAATCGGCACCTTGAATTCGATGCAGGTGTTCACATCATCCTCTAAACGGTCATTGCTCTTATGCACAATTAAATTAACCGCATAGGGTGAAACGATAGCCTTAGGATTGGCTGCCTGATATGCGCCTAACTCAGTTATGATGGTTGTAAGCCACTTACCAAGTAATGATTTTGGGCGAGCATTGAGTGCGGGAAAAGAACCGACTATACCGGCTTTACATTGTGCAATAACTAATTCTGGTCCCGAAATAATAAACATCGGCGCACTGATGATAGGCAAAGATAATGTATTTTGTAATGTCTTTGGAATTGACATATTTGTCCTCTAAAAGGTATTCGATGTAATCAACAAAAAATACGTTATATCATAAGACCAACATAACGCATTTTAAACTTATTTAGTCATTGGCCCACTGAGTTAAGATTTTCCTTCTATGAAAAGGTGCTTTAATAAAAAAGTGGGTTCCCAAAATTGTTCACCGCAGGTGTCGCCAAATTCACTGATGGTACTAACATTTCTTCCTAATCCAATGCTATCCGCATAATACATGGGCCCTCCTCGGTAGGCTGGGAATCTATAACCAAAAGCGTAAACCACCCACCTTCGACCCATGTACCCGCATTATCACTTCCATTCAGATAGCCTTCAAAAATATTAGGTTCTTTCACCAAAATAATGCCCGATTCAACCAATACACAAACACGGCTAATTTGGTAGCCAAAAGTTTGCTGCAATCACGCGGGTGTTTGCTATACCTTTACCCACGGCGAACTCCACAATCTCAGAGACAGGTAATACTTTAGCAATCAAACAAGGAAACTCAGTCATGCCATAACCATTAGTCACATTGCAATTAAATCGACGTCGAAAAGATAATTTCAACTCAAGGGGTTAATATGCTGATCCACAAGCCGCATATTCAAAACAACTGAAATCAATTTCTTCATCCGGCTGCAGCAGTAAAACAGACGTGATGGTAGGGATAGTAGGGAACCAACACACCTGATATTTATTCACAAAATACCACCAGTTCTTCACTGTATTAGAGTTTCTAAACCCTTCTGGGGTCATAATCACCACAGTACGACCTGCAATGAACATGGCCAAACTAGCGGCAATCACACCAAATACAAGGAATAATGGTAATGCATTTAATATTGCAGATTTACCATGGTAAGTATTAAACCCTACATACACCTGCACCACAAAGCTTATCTAGGCTTGTCACCAATACCTGCTCGAATTGAGCTGACTTAAAAGTTTGCTCTGTTATCAAAGCTTTCAATGATGACCCACTCAATGAATTGTGAGCAGTTTTATATCTAATACTATTAACATTGCCCTGTTCTGATTAATTTTCTCAATATATTCTATGCCTATATTTTACTTAGTTCGTCAGCTTAACACTGCGGACAATATGCATTTATCCTATAATGTCTAAAAAGTGACACGTTTATTTATAAGTGAGAAATTTTGTTAGCATTTGAGTACAACAAATTCAACGGTATCATAATCAACAGCGATCAAATTCCTGAAGACATAGAGGTTTTTTTACCACAGTTAGACGCTTTACTGAGCCATGCCAAGCAACAGAATAAGGCGGTTATCTGGTTAACCTTACCCATTGATTTAGCTCATTTGATAACAATAGCCACCACCCAGGGCTTCACTTTTCATAATTGTTTACCCAACGAAGTCACCCTGACATTTAAATCTCAACCACAAGATTTTGTGCCTTTTGTTCCCACACATTCACTTGGGGCGGGTGGTTTAGTGCAAAATTCACAGGGTGAAATATTGGTGATCCGCGAACGCGGCGCCACAACTTATAAGTTACCCGGTGGCCATATTGAATTAGGTGAAACCATTGAAGATGCCGTGATCAGGGAAGTACTAGAAGAAACAGGCATTCAGACCACCTTTAGTTCTATATTAGGGATGGCCAGTACCCACCCTTACCGATTTGGAAAATCCAACATATACATAGTGTGTAAACTTGACCCGCTAACCACCCAAATCAATATTCAAGATACCCACGAAATTAACGATGCAAAATGGGAATTACCCCAAAATTACTTGGCAGATAACCACAACAGTGTATTCAACAAGTATTTAATTAAAAAATTACTTAACGCCACAGGATTAGATAAATCAACGCTAGACCTCAGTCAATTTTCCAAGCTCAAACATGAGGTTTTTTTGGCCAATAATGATCCTGAATAAATATTGTTCCATGCTAGGTTATTAGCCCAAAACGCTTTTTTATTTTTCTAATAAGCCCAGTGCCTATTTTATGTGGGTATGATAAATGGGTTTGTTGATTTAAAATGATGTGTCAATGAATTGTGAGTGATAGTCTGAACAGGCGTTAAACCTACTCAACAAATGGGCAGTGGGTAACGACTGACTGTAGTAGATGAACAACCGCAGACTTTAACCTTGTTTTTAAGATATCGGTGAGATTAGAAATTTGTAATTATATCGATATCTGCCTTACAATAGACTATATTTGACTTCACCAAGACGCTAAAATGACCAGTCCACTTGCATCCCCTATTTCCTTACCAAATGGCAGCGTACTTCCAAATCGTTTATGTAAAAGTGCCATGACAGAGGGTCTTGCTGACAAGTTTGACCTACCCACGCCTGCACTTATACAACTTTATAAAACTTGGTCACAAGGTGGAACAGGCTTGCATATCACAGGCAATGTGATGGTTGACCGACGTTACCTCGAACGGGCTGGAAATGTTGTGTTAGAAGATGATAAAAACTTGGATCTATTTCGCACCTGGGCCAAACAAGGCACCACAGGAGGTAACCATCTGTGGGTGCAGCTTAATCATCCCGGTCGTCAATGCCCCAAAATGGTATCTACAGAACCTTTATCCCCTTCAGATGTACAGTTAGCTATGCTTGGAAATTTTGCTAGGCCGCGCCCTATGGATCAAAGTGATATAGAACAGGTAGTTGAGCGTTTTATAACATCGGCTCGACTAGTAAAAGAAGCGGGCTTTACCGGTGTGCAAATTCATTGCGCCCACGGCTATTTACTCAGTCAGTTTTTATCACCTAAAATTAATCAACGTCAGGATCAATGGGGGGGCTCTCTTGAAAACAGAGCACGGATTATTCGCCGTATTATTGTCGGTGTGCGCGCAGCCGTAGGTGCTGACTTTCCCATAGGTGTAAAACTCAACTCAGCAGATTTTCAAAAAGGCGGTTTCAGCCTTGAAGATTGTATCACCGTCGCTAGCTGGCTGGGTGAAGATGGGGTCGATTTACTAGAAATATCAGGTGGCACCTATGAACAGTTAAGCTTAATAGGAGTTGAACCCACAGACGTGCGAGAAAGCACTCGCAAACGTGAAGCCTACTTTATCGAATATGCTGAACGTATCAAACAGTCCGCGCAAATTCCTGTGATGATCACAGGAGGTTTTCGTAGCCGTGATGTCATGGAACGGGCAATTGAAAGTGGCGAAGTAGACGTCATTGGACTGGCGAGGCCGCTGTGTACCCAACCTGATTGCTCAGCAAAGCTTATCCAACAGACGATTCAGAGTATCGACTGTTATGAGGATAAATTGGTTTTAGGTACCGGCTTTTGGGGTAATAACAGCTCTTCAAATCTGATAAAAGCCATCAATAGTTTTGGTCAGGTAGGGTTTTATTATTGGCAAATTATTCGGTTATCCAAAGGGTTAACCCCCGAGCCTCGATTAAGCACATTTAAGGCGTTTTTGAGGCATATGACAAATGATTTCAAACTTAATATGAAAAGAAAATTTGGCTAAATGCATCCTACTTTGTAGTAGAAAAAATAATGCAGTTTAAATGCGGTTTTTGAATTATCCATGCGAATTTTTAAGGCCGCAGTAGATCTTTTTCAATACCAGCTGACCCACATATAATAGATGACAACCATGGCTCAAACACGATATTTTACTCACTATTATTAGCATTTAACTCTAATTCCAGTGGGGATATCAAGAATAGCGATGCATTCACCATTGCAACTCAAGGCACTCAGCCTACAGAAAGCTTGGGTGACCACCCTTTTTTGTAATAAATTGACACGATTTATGGGATTTGTATCAAGATTACCCTCCTGAGCCCTGGATGAAACAAAAATTAACCCAGTAATACAGGTGAAGTATTGCTATTTTCTTGCTGAAGGGTAATTACGGAGAAGATATTCAATTTCCTGTTAAAAAACATTCAATATATACCAGTTTTCAAAACTATAAAATTTTTAGACACCCCCATTTTTGCCTTGATAGTACTTGGGCTGCGTTATGGCTACAGATTAGATTTTTATGCTAAGAGGGATGCTGATTGATTTGCCTTATTTAAGGCCGGCCATATTTAGTTACCTTCGACACCTTAGTCTCCTTAGTCACCTTAGTCACACCCGTCTATACAGTTTGCTATACCTCGTATAGACGCCCTTATTGTCGACTTGAACATTTACTGTCTGATCGCGAAGCAGATGCAAACCATGAACTAATACTCTCGTATTCGCATGCGGGCAACCCATTAAGCTCTGTCCGTTTTGGACTTACCACTACCTATACTCATTGCTATGCATAGTGATACTGTGGTCACTTTTTTTGTTCTCGCTTGGCAATGGGACAACTAATTCCCTAATTTGGTGAGCAATATTTGGCTCTCACGTTGTAATTTTTGTTCCGCCTCGGAGTTATTATTTTTTTGCGATAGTATTTGTTTCAACAACATTCTGGCTGTTGCTTTATCGCCACCTTGCGCCGTGGCCTGTGCCAGATAATATTTGGTCTCAAGGTTATCAGGCATTTTTTTATTGGCCAGTCTCAGCATCAACTTAGATCTTTCATACTCGCCTTGGTCAAGCAATATTTGTCCCAAAGTATCGACTATCATTGGCGAATCAGGGAAGGCTTCATAAGCCAGTTCTGCATGGATCTGAGCTTGAGAAATATCTCCCTCTTTATATAGCAACCAAGCAAGATTGTTTTGAGCCAATGGGTTTTCAGGGCTTAACTCTGATATGACGGTAAAATATGCCTTAGCTTCGGGCAGTTGGTTCCGGTTCAGGTATTCGTTGGCCAACACGTTAAGTACCAGCAAATCATTGGGATACTTTTTAAGCCAGCCGCCCAGTTGCTCTAGAGCTTTTTCATCTTGCCCACTGATAACCAACGCATTAGCCCACTGGACTAAAACAAAGTTAGTTTCATGGCGCTCGAAAAGTGAGCTAAATAAGGATGCGGCTTTTGCATATTCGCCGTTTTGCAATGCATACTTTGCCTTTAGTTCCTCAACAACGACATCTTCGGGAAAGTTTGCCATAAGTTTATCTATTATTGGCTTCGCGACGTCAAGGTTGTCACTTTTCAATGATAAACGCACCACCATGATTTGAATTAGCTTGTCTTCGGGTAGGATCTTTAACGCTTTATTGGCAGCGGCAAGTGCTTTATTGGTATCCCCCTCCTTTTCAAGTACCAATGCCGTCCAAAAATGATTGGTTGGATCTTTTGGTGATAATTCTCCAGCTTGGGTGAATTGCCTCAAGGCAGATTCAGCATTACCGGCTAAATAATAA
>CAJQKX010000796.1 GCA_905479025.1 uncultured Paraglaciecola sp. | reverse complement strand
CTCTTGCCTTGGCTGCTGCAAGGGCTGCTTTGGTTCTCTGGCTTATTACTTCAGCCTCTTGTTGTGCCACTAATGCAAGTATTCCGACTGTAAACTGATTAGCTTGGGGGGTGTCACACGCAGTGAATTGAACGCCTGACTCCTGTAGACCTATGAGGAAGTGGGCATTTCTAGCTAGTCTGGACAAGTTAGCCACCAGCAGTGTCGCATTGTACGCTTTACATAGTGCTATGGCCTCATGCAGCTTTGGCCTGTCGTTCTTCCTACCAGATTCAACCTCAACCAGTTCATGCACAAGTTCTGCACCTGATGAGTTGATATATTGGCTGACTGTTTCCCGTTGTGCCTCAAGACCAAGCCCAGATTTACCCTGTGACGAAGTGCTAACGCGCAAGTACGATTTGTAACGCTGTTCCATGCCTATTTCCTTCAGAGTGAGTCATTAGATGCAACGAGGGTAGCACAGAATTACACAGCCCAATGAGTCAGCAGAGGTAGTGTCATTCAGCTATTAATTTCCACTAGACCATACCTCTACGCATTTGCTTTAGTGGGGCCCCTGTGTTAAACTATGAGACGAATCAAATGCGTATGTTATCTACCTTTAAGTGTAAAATAAAAGAATTAGTTCGGGGGGTTCTGCCTTGGCTAATATGACTGTTGGTGGAGATAGGAAGTCAGACCAAGAGACGAATTTGTCCTTTGATAAATCCAACAAGCCATCAGTACGAAAAGTGGACCGGACGAATTCGTCCGAGGTTAAATCAAACAAGCCATCAGTACGAAAAGAGCAAAAGGTCGAATTCGGCCAGTTCCAAATCTAACAAGGGAGCCGCAGAAGTCACACCCCTGATCGAGAGTTTTTAGCACTAATCTCCTGACGGTTCTTAGGAAACTCTGCTGCCCAAATGATAGCTGCCTGATCGTCTTTACTTACGGTATTTCGCAAGTTTGGAAAGTTGCGACTAACCCATTTACCGAACTCACGTGTTCTCGCAAGTTTTGAAAGTTGAGAGAACACCATTTACCGAAGTGTTCATCAGACATGATTTGCTTACGGTCTTTCTCCCATCGGGCGATTGTTGGGCGACTAATACCGATAGCGTCAGCGTGTTCTTCTTGAGATGGAGTGCTTGTAGTATTTACTACATCGACACTTCGGGAAATGGTGCAAGGCCAAGTTGGCCCTAGGCAAATTACACAAGCATGAACGTGCAGCTATCCTTTATACTTTGCTACCATATCCTCGAAGAGATCAGCGATACTTACCACAATGCCCGATGGTAGCGTTATCTATAGCGGCTGTTAATTAATGTTAGTTCTGAATTCTGCACCTCTGCCCCAGTCTTCTACTTTAGCGGTTCTCTCAAGTTCTTCCCTCAGGTAACTAAGTGGGTCGCCATCCCCGTAGCCCTCTGCTGAACGATTACGATTTGAGTGTCCCATTATTTCAAACTGGTAGTGCTCTGGTGATCTTAAGGCTCTCATTTTATCCTTCATCGTGTGTCGAGTAGAGTAGGGGACTAGCTTAGTATCTTCGATCTTCATGGTGTTGCGAATGATGTTTCTTAAGTTTTGCGACAGTGGGTCCATGCCGCCATCACGTCCATACTTAGGAAATAGTGGGTCGTTCGGGGCGTAACTTTTAATCGTATCAAGGTATTCTCTGGTGGCATCTAAAGCAAAAGAGTTAAGCGGTATTTGCCTGATTGAGGATTTGTTCTTTAGTCGCCTGATATGATTGGGCTTGATGTCGATGTAGGGAATGTTGCTACGAAGTATTAGTTCGCTAAATGTCAGGCCACCTATCTCCATTGTCCTGCACCCTGTGTGAATCATGAGGATGCCGATGGTTTTTATATCTGGGCGTTTACCACGAAGAATTTCCTCATACTCAGCGAGTTCTGTGGGTGTAAAACTCCTGCGCTTGGTATCTTCGATTGGAACACCAGATACGTGTGCGGCGGTAGTTTCCTTCTGTATTCCTATAAAAGGATTACTAAGGTTTAGCTCAAAGATTTCGTTGCCTTTATTGTAAGCTGCCATCAACATTTGTGTGCTTCTGTTGAACGTATCGATACTCCAATTAGGATGGGTCTTGTCACAGTAGTTACGGAACCCGCGCATCCAAAGTCTTGTGAAGTCGGCAATCTTTGTCTCGTAGCCTATGTCTAATTTCCCGCCTCCTAAATATCTTGCTAGATCATCACAAATCCTGACTACCCGTTGCTCATGTTTCTTTTGATTATGTGGTGTTCTTTGGGCAGTTGTTCTGTTTTCTGTGATGTAGATATCGGCAGTTTCTCTCCATGTCGGCTCTATGGCATTTGATGGAGTTGATCCTGAAAGTATCTCAAGTGCGACACTGTCTACGTCATTTGGGTCTACTGGTTTGTATGTGTCTTCATAGCCTGATGTGTTCCATCTTCCTGAGTCGTAATCCCTTTGCCGTTTTTCTTCATCTATATATCTGTCTTGCAAGTTGCTGACTAAAATACCTTTTGCGTTCTCTGCTTGGTCCTTCCATTCTAGGAGTTCATTAAGTGTTGCCCCTTTAAGTATTTTGGGTTGTTGGGTCGGTAATACGCCTTCATGTTTCAGCATGTTGGTAGCGGCTTGTATGATCCACTTACGCTCTTCCAGCTTTTCAATAGCACTCTTTTGGGCTGCGTCTGTAACCATCAATCGTAGGTTCTTAGCCTTCATCTCGAACTGTAGGTTTGCCTCGGCTCCTGCCTTAAGTGCTAAAGCGTGATCTGCTGTCTTTAATGCAACTTTTACTTCTCGGATGCCCCACGCCTGTTTTAGGTCTGTAGGTACTCTCCTACGATAGGTGTATAATCCCTTTTTACCTTGCTTCATTAGGTATGATGATATAGACATTGTGTACCAACTTTTACATTATATGTGTACTAGTTATGGTAATTAAATCATTAAAGTCAATATAATATGGTTATAATGTATGAACCACGTGTCCGTGTGGGGGCACCATTTAAATCAGTGACTTGGCGGGTTTAGGATCGTCTTTGAGGCGCAGTGTTGCCCAAAAAGGTTTCACTTAGGTTTCACCGTTGCGGTAATGTTGCGGGTTTTATTTGGCTGCTCGCACGTGTTTTTCGTTAATAACCCCGTCGAAAGTGGCCCTGCTGAACACAGCGGCACGCTTGAAGCTTATTGAGCAAGTTTTGCGAACCAACATCACCGCACCGCGCACCAGCTGTGGTGGCCTCTACACCCTGTCAGCACTAAAAAACCTCAGGGGCCCGTTGCGCGTCTGGAAGTAAATCATCTGGTTTGATGGTGTTCGCTCAACAGATCGTAGGTGGGCCTTCGCGGGCCGCGGGCCTTGGGCCATGTTTGTGGCAAACGTCTCGCGGCGCAGAGCTATGGATGCACAGAGGTTACTGCGCCCAACCCCCACGCTCCAATAGCCAAGGTAAACGGTGCAGCCTCCCTTAAAGCCGAGGCACGGTCCACGCGCAGGGGCTTAAGAGTTGGGGTGGTAGATTCATTGGAATGGGTTTTTTTTTGGGGTGCTCAAGCCATGGATAGCCTATGCCGTGGCAGGGCTAACCCGCTGTGGAACTATGTCCAGGGGTAACTTGACCTGATCCTCAAACGTCAAACTGCAAAGCTCAAAAGGGATCTCGGACCACGGCCCTTTAGTATTAGCCTTTTAAATTCATTTGGGGGTAATTTTGTTCGGATGCCATCTCTATTCACGCACCAATTTCAAACTGAACCGTGCTGCTGCTCTCGCTGAGTGGCGCCAATTATTGAGCGTATCGATTTAAGTCGTGCTAGCAATCTGATGCGAATTCTCATTAAGTTGACAGCACCGAGCCGAATTGTTGCTAGTTTTCCCTGATTTCATGTAGCTGATTAATTATGCTTTGGTAGTTATCAACTCCTTGTGCGCCAGTCACCAAATGCTTGCCATCAAAGGCCACAGCGGGCACGCCGCTGATACCTTGTTGTGTCCAGAACATCTGTTCTTCACGTACTTTGGCAGCAAACCTTTGATCGTCCAAAACTTTGATAGACTCTGCT
>CAJQKX010000795.1 GCA_905479025.1 uncultured Paraglaciecola sp. | reverse complement strand
TTTTGCAGAATTCGCAGCATCTCGAAAGAGTGTCCGTGGTTTTAAAAATAAAGCCGTCTCTAAAGAGCTGGTCGATGCAGTCATCAATAGCGCTAAATGGGCTCCATCTTCTTACAACACACAAACTTGGCGAATACATGCTGTAACGGGTACAGTGCTTGATAAAATACGTGATGACAATACTAAAAACACCCTTGCTGGTAAGCCACATGTTCGTGATTTTCCCTATAAAGAAGATTATGTGGGCATACACAGGCAGCGTCAAATAGATGTAGCAATACAACTGTTTGAAGTCATGGGCATAACTAGAGAAGATAAAGAAAAACGTATGGAATGGATGATGAGAGGTTTTCGCCAGTTTGATGCGCCGGTATCCTTGGTTCTTACCTACGACAAATCGTTAGAGCCTGCAGGCATAACTCAATTTGGCTTAGGTTCTTTAGCTTATGGTATCGTTTTGGCAGCATGGGACTTAGGCTTGGGCTGCGTAATTAATGGCCAAGGTATAATGCAATCAGATGTTGTGCATAAACATGCGCAAATTCCAGACACTGAAGCCATCATGATTTGCATCGCCATGGGTTATCCAGATGAAAACTTTGAAGCAAATAACGTCCGTTCTGTTCGAGCTGACAATGAAGATTTTGTGAGCTATCACGGATTTTAAAAACAAAAAAAGATATAAATATTATATTTGCTACACAACAACATTAACTACCACCCGAATATCAATTAAGCGTCGCCAGTTTAATCAATTTCCTGTGGTAGTTATCAAGTTTTTTTAATCATTAACAGTTTGTATAAAAGCCAATGGATAATGTAAATTTAAAATGCAAAATAAATCCCAGTTACATAATGAGAGTTAAGGTTGTGCAGATTTTTTGTCACTAAACTTTAGAGTAAAGAAAAACAACAATAAATAACTTGTGAAAGCGAACCAGTAAGGTAAAGCTCCGTCTATAGAATATAAGTAGGTACCCAGTAACGGTCCTACAGTAAATCCTAATGGCCCACATGAGCCAGCGACTCCAGCAACAGCGCCTTGCTCTTCAGATGAGACAGCAACAGAGGCACCGGCCATAAACCCTGGACCTGCTAGCCCCATACCCAGACCAAGAATGCACATGGCTAGCATATACATGTTCTGAGATTGGCTCAAAGCCATCATGGCAAAAGCGATCATCATTATAGGCATGGATATTCTAAGCAGCACAAATGGTCTGACATGCAGGCGTGGAATAACCAACAATTGCACGAGTAAAGCGGCTGCAGCCGAAAACATCAAACTAATACCCACAATTTTTGCTGTTTGAATGCCATCGAGCCCCAATACATCTTGAAAGCGAAATGCGATAGTTTGTTGCACAATGGCAAATCCCATAAACAAAAACACGCCGGCAATCACCAGGGGGAAAATCCTTGGGTCGCTATATTTTAGTCTCTTGGGCTTTTTTATAACGGTAGGCTTAGGAAGTTCAGGTAAAGCATACAGAGTCAATATAGCGGCGGCTAAGGTTAAAAATACCGAAAAATACAGCGGCGTAAGTAGACTGATACTAGCGAGTAAACCACCAATAGCTGGCCCCAATATGGAACCAATATTACCGGCGGCTCCTATTGCCCCCATTCCTTTAATCCGCTCCGTAACGGAGGTAATATCGGCCATGTAGGCGTTTGCTGATGGTGCCACCGCTGCCATTACCGTGGCGTTGGCAACACGTGTTAAAATTAAAAGTGTTAGGGCTGTTACTGGAACAAGGTACCCCAACAGTGCAGCCTGAAAAACACCGGCAAACATCACAGTGCCAATAGAATAACCAAATAAACCAATTAATAGGATTTTTCTTCTACCCCATTGATCGCTTGCGCGGCCCCAAAGGGGACTGACCAAAAACAGCGTCAAGGATGAGGCAGAAATAATCGCACCAATTTGCACTTCGACTAGGCCCACTTCTCTTCCAAGGGGCGCCAATATGGCGAATAATACTGTTTGCGCAAAACCCATAGCGCCCGCCGCCAACAATAAAGTACGTTTGGCTAAAACATTAGATTGGTATTTACTTGTGCTCATTGAACATACGTCAACAGTCTTACATCACTTGAGGAACGCTTGCCAAAACAAACGGATGCCAGTTGCAAGACTCGGTAACAACAACACCAGATTTCATCTCTTATTATTAATTGAGGTACAGCGGCATAACGTTTTGATAGATACAATTTCATATACGCATTACCTTTTCACAATTATCACCATATATTTTCAATATTTTTTCCACATAAAAAGTAACTACCATCACACAAATAAACTTAAATATTTGTTGTTGAAAACACGCATCGTTCTAGTTTACCTAATGAAGATAAATGGCACATAGTCTATTTTATATTGGGACTGCTAATTTTAAGATCACTGGAGCTATGTAGTTAACATTATTTTGGGTTTAAATTAACTAACGACAATTTCGATAGGTACTAGGTGAGACACCAGTCCAATGTTTAAAAGCACGTGAAAATGTTGCCAATTCTGTAAATCCTAAAGCTACACTGATGTCTGCCAAGGTTAAATTAGGCTGTTCAAAAAGGCTGATGGCTTTGTCTCGCTTCACATTATCTTTCAATTGTTGAAAACGACTGCCTTCTGCAATCAATTTCCTTCGCAATGTTCTGGATGTCATATTAAGCTCTGCCGCTACGGTTTCCAAATTTGACTTATCCCCCCATGTAACATTTTCTAATAATCGCAACACCTGAGCGCTACAAGTATCGTAATAAGATTGTTTTTTAAACCACTGCAAAGGGATCTGTTCTATGTATCCCAATAATTCCTCTTGGTTTTGCACCACAGGTAGATTTAAATATTTGGCATCAAACAGCAGGGCATTATTATCACTTTGGTAGGTACAAAGACAAGGATACATTAATCGGTATTCTTCATGGTGTGCAGGTTTAGCATGCTGTACTTGAACTACACTCAATGGGATAACCTGCCCCACTAACCAGCTAGCAAATCGATGACAAACTAACAATAATAATTCACTCAATAAACTATTGGGTGTGTGATTTTCACTATCTGATTTAAAATTAGCATTAAGACTAACCGAAACTAGCGCGCCTTTTTTGTTAATTTCAAATTGCAACTGATCGCCGGTTAAATTGTAAAAAGCAGCAGTGTGTATAAAGACATCATCAAGGGTTTTACAGATAATCAACCGCTCGGCTAATAAGTTAAACATACCCACTTTTACTTTGTGCTCAGTAAAACCTAAAAATTCATCACCGCTTAGTTGCCAACAGCTTTTTACAATACTGGCTAATTGTGTGGCCAACACTCTAGATTTTGGTTGTTCTAGCTGTGAGGCTCTTAGTTCGGCACGAGCCAAAATTTGTTGATTATTTCCTCCCAGCAAAATCCCATTATTTAAATGTGACCGTGCAAAATAGCTGGCAATGGTTTGCTGGTTTACGTAATTATGTAGCAGTGCCATAGTTGTCCGTTTTTAACAATAATTACCTTATTAAAGCAATATTTACATGAAATCTAAAGGGGCATGTCCGAAAATGTTAAAATAATGACTTTTTTCCTCATTGCTTATGACATTCTAATTGTCAATAATTAACATATAACCACGAAAATATTGAAATTTATTATGTCTTTAATTGAAGAAAGCAATACTGAAGAAATGCAAATGTTTCGCGATATGATCCTGCGCTTTTTAGAACAGGAAGTATCTCCCCATTACGAAACATGGGAGAAAAACCACAAGATGCCACGTGAAATGTGGAACATCATGGGTAGCGCTGGCATGTTACTGGTAGATTTTCCTGAAAAATACGGCTCTGCTGGAGCAAGCTTTGACGTTTGCCAGATGATCCAGGAAGAAATTTGTCGCATGGGCTTTCAGGGACTGGGCACCGGCTACAATATCCACGCAAATATTGTTGCGCCCTACATATTAAATATTGGTAACCAAGAGCAAAGAGACCGCTGGTTACCGGGTATGGTGACTGGCGAGGTACTAACCGCTCTCGCTATGACGGAGCCGGGTGCCGGCAGTGATGTTGCTGGCATGCGCACCAGCGCAGTAAAAGACGGTGACGAATATATCCTCAATGGCTCTAAGACATTCATCACCAACGGCAATACAGCCGATATGATTATTGTTTGCGCCAAAACAGATACTAAAGCTGGCGCTAAAGGTATCTCATTATTCTTAGTCGATACCAGCCTAACCGGTTTTTCTACCGGTAAACCCATTGAGAAAATGGGCCAACACTGCAGTGATACCGCCGAATTGTTTTTTGAAAACACAAATTCATTTGACATGAAACCAAACTTGAAAAAGTAACACGGTTTCCCCTACCTAGACATTGGACGACAAATTTGGACAAAAAAGCATTTGAAACTACGGCTGT
>CAJQKX010000794.1 GCA_905479025.1 uncultured Paraglaciecola sp. | reverse complement strand
GAATAGCGATGCGGCCTGACGAAGAGGTAACCCATGAAACAAGATATCCATCCTGATTATCAAATAATGACTGCAAACTGTTCTTGCGGAAACATTATCAAAGTACGTTCTACTTTGAAAAAAGACATCAACTTAGACGTATGTTCGTCTTGCCATCCTTTCTACACTGGTAAGCAACGTAACGTTGATACTGGTGGTCGTGTTGACAAATTCAACAAACGTTTTGCTGGTCTTAAGAAAAGCTAAAATTGTTTGTGGTCTGAAAAGACATCAAAAAAAGCGCTTGTTTAGCGCTTTTTTTGTGTCCTTTTTTTAGTAGAAGTAAACATCCCCTGATTTTGATCTTGGTATGGGTAAATATTAATAATCGCCATTAGGTTGTGCTACCCCTATTTTAAAGCATCTTAAGTTTTGCGTGCAACGAGCAAAATTCAAAATATCTATACTATTTATAATGGCTATCTATAAAATAGCAATCTGATCATGCATGTGGATTAATTCATACTGTGTTACATTTATTTGCAGAATGTTGATCAAAAATTTTTATAGGTACATCAATTTATAAGAGCAACAATTAACGTTTAAATTTACTGTAATCATTTCTATTTCTAAAAGGACTGACAATATAATGTCTGATTTTCGCCAACAAGCACTTGACTACCATTCCAAACCTGTACCGGGGAAAATCAGCATTGCACTCACTAAGCCGGCCGAAAGTGTCACCGACTTAGCGCTAGCGTATAGCCCTGGCGTGGCTGAGCCCGTTCGAGAAATTGCAGCCGACCCCGATACTGCTTATAAATACACCGGCAAAGGCAATCTAGTGGCGGTGATTTCTAACGGTACGGCCATTTTAGGCTTAGGTAATTTAGGTCCTCTTGCGTCAAAACCTGTTATGGAAGGAAAGGCTTTGTTGTTTAAACGTTTTGCCAACATTGACTCTATTGATATTGAGGTGAAGCATACTACGACAGAAGAGTTTATCAACACAGTCGCATGTATTGCAGATACCTTCGGTGGGATTAACCTTGAAGATATTAAAGCCCCTGAATGTTTTGAAATAGAGCAGGAATTAATTAAACGCTGTGCCATACCTATTTTTCATGATGATCAACACGGTACTGCTATAGTCACCGCAGCGGGAATGTTGAACGCGTTGGAAATTCAAAGTAAAAGTATAGAAGAGGCCATAATAGTGTGTTTAGGCGCCGGTGCCGCAGCCACC
This sequence comes from uncultured Paraglaciecola sp., assembly GCA_905479025.1. The sequence goes on along the minus strand of CAJQKX010000794.1, from coordinate 6,309 downwards.
GCTTGCATGCAGCTGTTGATTAAATGTGGTGCTAAACGCGAACATATTTATATGCTTGATAGAAAAGGTGTGATCCATACTCATCGTGAAGATCTCACCAGCCACAAAAAGTTATTTGCCAATAACACTGATAAGCGAACGTTAGAGGATGCGCTAGACTGCGCCGACGTATTTGTTGGCGTATCTGGACCCAACTTATTGCCACCAGAGGCTTTGAAGTTAATGGCACCTAATCCGATCGTGTTTGCCTGCTCAAACCCCGATCCTGAAATCAAACCTGAATTAGCTCATCAAGTAAGGGATGACTTAATTATGGCAACAGGACGCTCTGATTATCCTAACCAAGTCAATAATGTGCTGTGCTTCCCGTTTATTTTCCGTGGCGCGTTGGATGTGCGTGCCTCTAAGATTAACGATGAGATGAAAATTGCTGCGGTGGATGCCATTCGCAGCATTGTTAAAGAAGACGTGTTAAAAGAAGTGCTGACTGCTAGCAATATAGATAGTCTTAGTTTTGGTAAGGATTACATTATCCCTAAACCCATGGATCCTAGACTCTTGAAACGTGTGGCACGGGCAGTAGCTCAAGCCGCCATAGATTCTGGAGTGTCAGCCATTAGTGCGCTACCCATAGGTTATATGCAGGAGTAAATATATAAAAAAGTTATATGGTCCCAATGTTGCTTGTTAGTAAATTTTGGTATCAATAGCAGCTTTTCACTCGAAATGAAATTTTGCTTAGAAATATCATTTGCAACTAAGAGGGGTCAAAGTCATGTCTACAGTCAATTCAATTCACCACATAAACTTTGTGGTGCGAGAATTAGCCCCTCAGATTGAGTATTTACGCATTTTATTGCAGTCTGAGCCTATCATCGAAGACCTACCCAACAGACAAGTTAAAACAGCCCGCTTTTGTTTGTCAGGCGTATGGCTTGTTCTTGTGCAACCGTTATCAACAGAAGGTGAAGTTGCCCAAATTTTGGCCGAACGTGGGGAAGGACTATTTTTATTATCATTGAACGTAGACTCTTTGGACGCGTCTTTAGAAAAGTTATCTCTGCAGGGCATTAATTCTGATAACAAAGGTAAACGAGAGGGATTAGGTAATTGGAGGGTTCAAGATCTTGATTGCCCCAATGCATTAGGGCCTATTTTACAACTCTGTCAGCTGATTTCATAAAGGTAAATCTTTGTGGTTTTTATTTCAATATGAAATATTGTTTTTCATATTGAAATAAAAGCCACCTTAAAATCTTCTATTAATATGCATCAAAATTTGCAAACTAATATTGAGCGCCTTTAAAAATAGGCTGCCAACTAAAAATTTATGAAAATGGCATAACTAATGCTATTCAGAGTTATCTTTTATTCAACTTGAAAGTTAGCCAATTATTTTGCATCAGCTTTTGTTCACTTTTATACAACCTCTAGTTGTCAGTCCGCAGGATCTGGAGAAAGTATCGTGAATAAAGTGAATACAAAATCCCAAGCAGTCAGGATTCTAATATTTGGTCATAAAGAATTTAGTCAGCTGATGACAAGTGTGTTGCCCGAATTTGGGGGGCAGGCCAAATTTAAATTATTTGATGCAATAGTTGGAAGTGTGGCGGAAATAGATGAACATATTAATAATTTTTTACCCGATGTGATCGTCAGTGCTGGCTCTAATGCTGCTTACTTAAGATCAGCCTTAGATTTGCCCGTTGTATCATTAGATTGCAGTGCCACAGATATTATTTCAGCATTACAGCGTGCTGCTCAAGTATCACGCAAAATAGTGATGATTAATTTTGCTGAAGCGTCACCTGTTGTGCCCGTCTTAGAAGCTGCATTGAATGTCACTGTGCAAGAGGAAATTTATACTACTGCCGAACAAGCCCGTGAATTATTTCAATTAACACGTCAGCAGCCCAACATTGCTTTTGTAGGCGCTAGTTTGGTATGTGGTTTGGCTACCCAACATGGTATCCCTTCTTTTTTATTATACAGTGCTGATTCCTGTCGCAAAACCATTTCTACTGCCATTCAAATAGCCAATGAACAGTTAGTCACTAATCAAGGCGTTGCCTTAACTAATTGGTTGTTGAAACAATCAAAAACTCCCATTTTTATGACTGACGAAGATGGTCAATCCATAATTTTTAATCAAGCCGCGAGACGTGATTTAGGTGTCGATAATGGCAACTGCTCAGATTTAGAAAGTCTCATTCACTCTGAAGAAATAACCCGTCCTACAGATGGCGAGTGCCGTATTCAAGGTATTGACTGGTGGTTTCATCAAGACTGCGTAATGACACAAGGAAAACCGCTTTATATCTATCAATTATATAGAAAAAAACCCAAACCTAAAAAAGTGAAAGTCTCTTCACGTCACAAATTAGTGTTTGAATCATCCGCTATACAAAAAGTGGTACAGCAAGTGAAGGCATTTTCTTCCTCACCCAGTAATGTATTGATTTATGGTGAATCTGGGACAGGTAAAGAACTCATTGCTCGATCGGTACATGAAGCCAGTCCCTTTTCAGAAGGACATTTTGTCGCCCTTAATTGCTCATCAATTCCTACTGAATTGTTTGAAGGGGAACTCTTTGGACATCGCGACGGTGCTTATACCGGCGCCAAACGAGGTGGAAGAAAAGGACTCATTGAAGAAGCGCAATATGGGGTGTTGTTCCTTGATGAAATCAGTGAGTTGGCACTTGATCAACAATCAAAGTTACTGCGATTCTTACAAGAACGTCATTATAGACCTTTAGGATCTAATGAAGAAAAACCTGCTTACTTAAAAGTGGTCGCTGCATCCAATAAAGAGCTGAAGCAGCTAGTTGTAGAAGGCAAGTTTCGGGAAGATTTATTTTTTCGACTCAATGTATTTAATATTCATATCCCACCTCTACGTGATCGTCCCGAGGATATTTCTAGTATTGCAGAGCAAAAACTTCTTCGCCTTATCACCAGCTATCAATCGCAATTTACGGTTAACGAAATACTCACTGAAATCTTAGACGACTTAGTCAGTTATGCGTGGCCGGGCAATGTACGTGAATTAGAAAATGTTCTTGAACGGGTTATTGCATCTATACAGATGGCAGAAGACCTTTCAAAGATTAAACAGATATTGCGCGATATTTCCCCTGAAGTATTCTTAGTAACAGTATTTAAAACCGGCCAAGCTTTGGTCAGAAAAAAAGAGTTGGAACGTGTATTGAACGCAATGCATAGATTCCAAGGTGATAAGCAACAGGTCGCCGATTATCTTGGGTTGAGTCAAACAACCTTATGGCGAAGACTAAAACACATAAATCTAAAATAAAACAATTGGAGAAACACAATGGTAACACTCCGTAAAAGCGCACTTGCAACAAGTATTTTTGTCGCTCTGTTCGCAAATAGTTTAGTTGGAATCAATCAAGCGGTAGCGCAAGAGACTGTAGTTCAAGAAGACAATTTAGAAATCATTAGTATTTCTCGAAAACGACCAGAAAGTCTGCAAGAAGTACCTATTGCAGTCACTGCTATCTCTGAAAAGATGATTGAAAGTGCTGGTATTGAACGACCAGGGGACTTCATTGGGCTTATTCCTAACGTGACTATGGTTGATGCAGCAAACGTGGGTGACACGCAAGTAACCATTCGCGGCATTGTATCGACTCGTGATGCTGAAGGTACGTTTGCTTATGTGGTAGATGGTGTGTTGATGACTAACCCAAACAGTTTCAACGAAGAATTATTAGATGTGTCTCAAATCGAGGTACTTAAAGGTCCACAAGGTGCCTTGTATGGTCGAAATGCTGTGTCGGGTGCGATATTAGTCACCACCAAAATGCCTGCAGATGAATTAGAGGGCAGGGTTACCTTAGGCTTAGGAAATAACAATAGCCAAAGAATAAATGGCGTGATCAGCGGGCCATTATCAGAAAATGTTCGCGGTCGCTTAAGCGCTAGTTATAAAACTACAGATGGTTTTTATGAAAACACGTTTACCGGCGCAGATGATTCGGTTGATTATCTGGAAGACACCAATATCCGTGGGCGTTTGATTTGGGATGCGAGTGATGATTTAACCTTAGACTTTCGTGCCAGCATGGGCAAGGTAGAGGGAGGGGCAATTAACTATAATGCGGTGTTTGCGTTACCGTCATTTGTGGCCAATGGATTTGATGCCGCTTTTAACAAGGACGTGAATGATGTTGATATTAACTTTGCATTTAATGTTCCAGGCGTGAATAAACAAGACACCACTGAGCTTTCTTTAAAAGCCGACTGGGACTTAGATGGTATGGATGTGACCGCCGTTTTAGCTTATAACGATTTAGAAGAAGACCTACTGTCTGATGGTACCAGTGCGACTTTCTATGGTTATGAATTAACCCCTCAGTGTCAAACTGACCGTGCTACCCTAAACAACACACCTGGTGCATTAGGTGGGGCAGATAGAACAGACTTGTTTGGTAACTTTTTCTCACCCTTTGGTGTTTTTCCTCCTGGAGTTGAGTTCACTGGAGTTTACGGACCTTTCACACCATTATCATGCGATGGTTATCAATACCAAGAGCGAAGTCAATCTGATCTCAGTGGTGAATTACGTTTCACATCAGATGACAACAATGCCGACCTAAGATGGATTGGTGGTGTCTATTTTGCTCAAATCGAGCGTGATGTAGTGGTGGCTTATGGTGCTGATCAAGGTCAAGGATTCTTGCGCCAAGCCTACGTGCCAGCAACAGGCCCCAACCCAACTGACTTATTATTTTCTGATACATTTGATACCTCAGTAATGTCAGCTTTTGGTCAACTTGAATATGATCTGAACGAGCAATGGGAATTAGCCATCGCACTTCGTTATGATTACGAAGACAGAGAAGTCAGTAATAACGTACCGAATGTGACCGCCTCAGGACTGAATGTGAACACTTACGTTAACGGTGTGTTGGGCCCAATCAATCCAGCCTTTAATGCTAACCCGAATGGCATTCCTAACCGAAACCGCTCATTTAGCCAGTTGCAACCTAAAGTGACTTTAGGTTATGCGGCAAGTGACAACCTTAATTGGTATGCCAGTTATGGTGTCGGTTTCAGAAGTGGTGGCTTTAACTCTATCGGAACCGAAGCGACCTTAGACTTTTGGTTTAATGCCAATGGTAATGGCACACCTGGTGATGCGGTGAATGCACAGCTCATTGTTAAAGACGAGTATGAAAAGGAAGTCACCACTAATATCGAGCTGGGTTTCAAATCAAAGATGATGAACAACAAAGTGAAATTAAATGCCGCTGTGTTCACAACCACTGTTGATGATAACCAGTTCTTTGAATTTTTCGCGGGCCCATTTGGCCTATTGCGCTCTGTGACCACTATCGAAGAGTTGGCTATTCAAGGTTTTGAATTAGATATTAGTGCTCAGGTGACTGAAGACATCATGATATTTGGTGGTATGGGTTTATTGGACAGTGAAATTAAAGAAAACCGCAACCGTCCATTGTCTGTCGGTAACAAGGCTCCCCAAGCAGCTGATGAAACCTTCACCTTTGGGGGAAGCTGGGATTACTCTATCACGGCTGATGTATTTATGACCACGCGATTAGATTGGCAGTATGTAGGCGAAACCAACTTCCATACATTGCAAGGAACAGGGCCTGAAGAAACGGCACAAAGTTTACCTACTATCTGGGACTTCTTTGGCACTTTGGGTGGCGGTGTGCCTCCTGGACCCCACCCCGTTAACTTTGACAACGCAACACGTGATGCATACAGCACAGTTAACCTAAGAGTCAGCTTTGATGCTGAAAATTGGAACTTGGCTATATGGGCTAAAAACTTAACAGACGAGGAATATTTGCAAGAAGTTATTCCTACTCCTGAGTTTGGTGGTTCTTTCATCCAACCTTCAGCACGTGATTCTTACGGTATCGACTTTACATATCGCTTCTAGTTATTGGGAGCCGCAAGGCTCCTCTGTTTTTTTATTGGAGTAATGTACAGTGACTAATAAGCCGTTATCGGGCACACGTATTCTTGATTTAACGCATATGTTATCTGGACCTTATTGCGGCATGATATTAGCCGATTTAGGTGCAGAAACCATAAAAGTTGAACCACTTAAGGGAGAAGGAACTCGCAAACTGTTAGCCACAGATCCGGAGAATTCAATCAATGGTATGGGGGCGTACTTCATTACCCTAAACCGCAATAAACAGAGCGTTTGTATTGATCTTAAATCAGAAAAAGGTCTTGAGTTATTTTATGACTTGGTGAAAAAGTCTGATGTGGTGATCAACAATTTTGGCGCGGGAGTACCAGCACGTC
>CAJQKX010000793.1 GCA_905479025.1 uncultured Paraglaciecola sp. | reverse complement strand
ACTGATAAATCGGTCGATGACACTTGCCCATTTTTGTCGGTCCATTGTTCCTGTACCAATATTTATATCTGGATTTTCAATCGGGTTGTCAGGGGCTGCTTGTGGCCCTCCCCTTCGATGGTTATACTGTGGATATCAAACACCACAAATCGTTTATATTGACTCTCTAGTTTTTTGAGCACTTTTTTGGTTTCTGAATAGAACTGGTCAAATTCACCCAAGGATTTTTTTATCATTTGAGTTGTTGGCTTTTTTTTCCAAACCTGTAATCCCCACGCATCCTGGGGAGAAAGATAAATTGCTTCTTTGCGGGACCGATTTAGGTCAACTTCAAATCTGGATCGGATTGGAACAATTCGATTAGGGACGACATGAGTCAAGACATCTGTGTAAGGGTCTTCTTCTCTTAATCTTACAGATTCTTCCAGAGCCATAATTCCAGCCAACTCATTTCGTATTTGATGGCCTGCGTGCAATGCTGTAGCGAACAATGGGCCCTCTCCACTATGCACCGACCAAAGTGGTTGAAAGTAACCATTGATTTTTTCTAAATGCTGTTTTGAAGAGGTTTTCATTGTTATGTCAATAAACAGATATTTTGAACACTGTACAATGTGGATATTTTAGTAAAATTGATCTTGCTCAATATTTAGCGGTTCAGCAATAACATGGTAGTAAGTGGGGATCAGCGACCAAATGAATTTGTGATGCACAAGCAAAAGATTTTAAATAAAAAGTAATCGTATTTATTAGCTCATATAGAACAACAAGATTAGATACGGTGTATGACCTTTTGCTTGATTGAGGTCAATAAACGATGGAATAGATAGTTGAAAATAATAACTATTCATATCAGAGATATTTTGATATTTAAATTTAAAATATCTGGTGAATATTAACCTTAAAACGCTAGCGATTACTTTATAAAATGATAAAGTTAAAGAGTTATTTACCTTCCACCTGCTGTGTTGGATTATTTAATGTGCGAAAAATGCGTATTCAGTGCCTATTATATATCGTTAATAACGATAGTCAGATGCATCATCATACTGACTCTGTGTCTGATCGAGAACAATGTAAAGGAGTACTAAGTTAATAACTGAATCGTCCTGTCCCATAGTGGGTATCGGTGCTTCGGCAGGTGGTCTGGCCGCCTTAAAAGGCTTGTTTGAAGCCTTACCTAATGATACTGGCGCAGCTTTTGTGGTGATCCAACACTTAGACCCAAAACATGAAAGCCTTACGGCTGAAATCCTTACGGCTGAAATCCTTACTCGCTCTACTACTATGCCTGCGGTTCAAGTTGTTGATGGTATGACAGTTCAAGCCAATCATGTCTATGTTATTCCGCCTAATACTTATCTGACTCTAGACGATCATAGTTTCAAACTTAACAAACCCGTTTTACATCATGGTTTGCGGATGCCAATCGACACTTTCTTATGGTCATTGGCTGAACAGCATGAAGATCGTGCGATTGCCATCATAGTCTCCGGTACAGGTAGTGATGGTACCCTTGGAATTCGGGCCATTAATGGCAGTGGGGGTTTGGTTTTAGCTCAATCACCAGATAGTGCTGATTATGAGGGTATGCCCAGTAGCGCTATCGCCACCGGACTAGTGGACTTTACTTGTCCGGTTCAGGAAATGCCTGCTCATATTAAATATTATTTACAACACCCTTACATAATTAAGCAAACAAACACTAAACGAGATGGTGATATACCAAAAGACGAAAAATCCCAACTAAGTGCTATTTTGGCTTTTTTGAAAAACCGTGTCGGCCATGATTTTAGAGCGTATAAACTGGGTACATTAGGACGACGTATCGCCAGGAGATTGGAGTTCCATCATCTCAAAACGATGACAGCTTATTTATCTTTTTTGCGCAAAAATGAGGATGAGGCAAACTTGCTGTTTAAGGACTTACTAATTAGTGTGACTGCATTTTTTCGGGATCCAGAAGCCTTTTCAGCCTTCGAACAAAAAGTCATCATTCCGTTGGTGGCATCAAAACATGATGACCAACCAATCCGTGTGTGGATCCCAGGTTGTGCCACAGGTGAATAAGCCTATTCAATTGCAATGTTGTTAGTTGAACATTTAGAAAAAACCAATACACATTGCAGTATCCAGATATTCGCCAGCGATATTGACGAAACTGCATTGAGCTATGGTCGTACAGGCCTATATCCAGAAAATATTGAGTCCAGTGTTTCAGAAGCACGCCTACAACGATTTTTTAGTAAAGAAGATCACAGTTACCGGATCAAAAAATCGTTACGTAAGTTGGTTACTTTTGCCAGCCAAAACCTTATAAGTGACCCACCCTTTTCGAACCTTGATCTCATCAGTTGTCGAAACTTACTGATTTATCTCAGCGCTGAAGTACAAAGCAAAGTCCTTGCATTGTTCCATTTTGCCCTACGGGAAAACGGCAATTTATTTTTAGGACACTCGGAAACGTCCAGTCAGCAAGAGAGTTTATTTAAACCACTGGCAAAAAAATGGAGAATTTATCAACGTACTGGACCGGCTCGTTCAACCAGCAGAGTTGAATTTCCAATAGCCTCAAGAATTACGCGCTCCATCCCGCCCTTTGTTGGCAAACAAGTTTACGATAAAAATCAGCTGCGTCTTGGTGATGTGACACAACAATTTTTATTACAAGAATTTGCTCCTGCTGCTGTATTGGTGAATATAAAACATCAAATCGTACATTTTTCCGGCCCTACTTCACGTTACTTAGAACAGCCATCAGGATCTCCTTCTCAAGACTTACTGGTACTAGCAAAACATGAATTACGGGCAAAATTACGCCTCGCATTGCGCCAAGTCACCGAAGAAAACAAG
>CAJQKX010000792.1 GCA_905479025.1 uncultured Paraglaciecola sp. | reverse complement strand
TGCTAAATTTAAAGAGTCTTCTAATCTGCTTTTAAGTTTCAAAAAGTCAGATCCTGAGCCAGCCGATCAAGAAAACGCTGGTAATGATTTTTGGGGTAGAGAGTCAAAAAATAATAGTTCTGAGTCACTAAACGACGAGCCATATCCAGCAGATATAGTTATTTCTCAAAGCATTATAGATGAAGCGCAGCCTATAAAGAAAAACCCACTGTCTATCAGCGAGTTAAAAAAGAAAATTAGTCTTTCTAGAAGTCCTTCTAAAGTAGAGCCCGTCATGACAGACGCCGAGCCAGAGTCAGAACCAGAACTAGAACCAGAAATGTTATCAGGGAATAGTGTTAACAACGAGCAAGGACCAATGCCGTCTTTTGATCTTCTTGAACGCGCGGATAAAATTAAAAACCCTATCACACCAGAAGAGTTAGAAATTGTTTCTCGTTTACTTGAAGCGAAGCTTGCTGATTTTAATATCGAGGCAAAAGTGGTTGGAGTGTATCCTGGTCCGGTCATAACACGCTTTGAAATGGATTTAGCTCCAGGGGTTAAAGTGAGTAAAATCACAACGTTATCAAAAGATTTGGCCCGCTCTATGTCTGCGATTTCGGTGCGCGTGGTAGAAGTTATCCCAGGTAAATCTGTTATTGGCTTGGAGTTGCCAAATAAAAAACGCGATATGGTGCGTTTAAGCGAAGTGATCAGCAATGATGTATTTCAGTCTTCCGAATCACCATTAACCATGGTATTAGGCGCGGATATTTCGGGGAAACCTGTGGTGGTCGATTTGGCAAAAATGCCCCACCTTTTAGTGGCGGGTACCACCGGATCGGGTAAATCTGTAGGTGTCAACGTGATGATCCTAAGCCTGTTATATAAATCCACGCCAGAAGATGTGCGCATGATCATGATCGACCCAAAGATGTTAGAATTATCGGTTTATGAAGGCATTCCTCATTTACTATCAGAAGTTGTCACTGATATGAAAGAAGCTGCCAACGCATTGCGTTGGTGTGTTGGAGAAATGGAACGCCGCTACAAATTGATGTCTTCCCTTGGTGTAAGAAATTTAAAAGGGTATAACACCAAAGTGCTGAATGCGATTGAAGCGGGCGAACCTATTCGTGACCCGTTGTGGAAGTTTGAAGAAAGTATGGAAACTGTTGCGCCTTTTTTAGAGAAACTGCCAGCCATAGTGGTTGTGGTTGATGAATTTGCCGACATGATGATGATTGTAGGCAAAAAAGTTGAAGAGTTAATTGCGCGTATTGCGCAAAAAGCGCGTGCTGCAGGTATTCACTTAGTGCTTGCAACTCAAAGACCTTCTGTTGACGTTATTACTGGTTTGATTAAAGCTAACATTCCTACTCGGATTGCCTTTCAGGTGTCCTCTAAAATTGATTCACGCACTATCCTCGATCAGGGAGGTGCAGAGGCCCTTTTAGGCGCTGGGGATATGTTGTATTTGCCACCCGGAACAGGTGTGCCGACACGAATTCATGGTGCATTTGTGGATGATCACGAAGTGCATGCTGTAGTAGCAGATTGGAAAAAACGTGGTGCACCGCAATACATAGACGAGATTTTAAACGGCGATGCTAACACAGACATTCTTTTACCGGGCGAACAGCCAGAAGACGCAGATCAAGAATACGATGTGTTTTACGATGAGGCCGTGGCTTTTGTGACTGAAAGCAGACGTGCTTCTGTATCAGGTGTGCAGCGAAAATTCAGAATTGGTTACAACCGCGCAGCGAGACTGGTGGAACAAATGGAACAAAGTGGCGTCGTAACTTCACCCGGGCATAATGGCAACCGTGAAGTACTAGCGGCGGCGGCCCCTAGAGATTAACCTTACAAGAATTTATAATAAATGAACAAGTTATACCGACTCAAACAGATGATTTTATTCATCACAGTCTCAATCAATAGTGTATTTGTCCTTGCAAGTGATTTGGATGCCAAACAGCAGCTAAAGAATAAACTGCTTAAGCTGGAAACCTATCAAGCTAATTTCACGCAAACAGTGGTTGATATTGAAAATACATTACTGCAACAATCCACGGGTAGGATCGTATTACAACAACCGAACAAGTTTTTCTGGGAGTTATTTGAACCAAACGAAAGTGTATTATTGGCTGATGGTGATAATATCTGGAATATTGACCCATTTTTAGAGCAAGTTGTCGTCAACAGTGCTGATATCGCCCTTGAAAACAATCCGTTAATTTTGTTAACCAATCCGGCGAGTAGCCAATGGCACGAGTTTGAAGTGAGGCATTCGAATAGCCAGTTTATCATTTCACCACGAAAGCTAAATGGCAGTATCGGGTCGTTACGTTTGGTGTTTAACAATGACACCTTAATTGAGCTTGAGACCCAAGATGGCCAGCAACAAAAGAGTTTGCTGTTGTTCTCCGATATAAAACAAAATCATTCATTACCTGCTGATACTTTTTTATTTGTCATGCCTGATGATTACGAATTGGACGACCAGCGACAGCCATGACCGCAGAATTTGACTTCGCAGGTATTAACAACGACTCGATTAGCGACTCGATTAGTGACACTGTAGCTCAGTTCGCACCTTTAGCCGCCCGTATGCGCCCTCAGGTGATTGAACAGTATTATGGTCAGCAACACATCATTGGTCCTGACAAACCATTAAGAGCTGCGTTATTGCGTGGTCAATGCCATTCGATGATCTTGTGGGGGCCTCCCGGAACAGGGAAAACAACGTTAGCTGAGTTGGTAGCCAATCATTGCCAAGCCCATATTGAACGATTGTCAGCGGTAAGTAGTGGCGTTAAAGATATTCGTCAGGCGATAGACAATGCTAAACATTATGCGAGCCAGCATCGTCAGCGAACCATTTTGTTTGTAGACGAAGTTCACCGTTTTAATAAAAGCCAGCAAGATGCGTTTTTACCTTACATCGAAGACGGCACAGTGACGTTTATTGGTGCGACGACTGAAAATCCCTCTTTTGAACTCAATAATGCTTTGTTATCCAGAGCTAGAGTGTATGTTCTCAATAGCTTAAGTAAGAATGATCTTAGTGATGTCATTGCACAAGCGCTAACGGATAAAAAACGTGGTTTAGGGCTGACTGATATCATCTTAGACGACCATGCTAAGTCGATGTTGATTGATATGGCTGCGGGCGATGCAAGACGTCTGTTAAATTATTTAGAGCTAAGCGCTGATTTTTTGCCTGCAGATTCAGTCGACAAAAGACTCACTGTTGACATGGTAAAACTCGCCGTAGGAGAAAAAGTTGCGCAATATGATAAAAATGGCGATCAGTTTTATGATTTAATTTCAGCTTTTCACAAGTCTGTCCGAGGCTCTGCACCCGATGCTGCACTGTATTGGTACGCTCGTATGTTAGTCGCCGGATGCGACCCTTTATATGTCGCTAGACGTTTATTAGCAATTGCCACAGAAGATATCGGTAACGCTGATCCTAGAGCAATGCAAATATGCCTTAACGCATGGGATATATTTCAGCGGGTTGGTCCTGCTGAAGGAGAGCGGGCGATTGCACAAGCCACCCTCTATTGCGCAAGTGCGGCAAAAAGTAATGCTGTTTATTTAGCATTTAACACAGCCGTACAACACGCAAAAGACACTTCAGATAGCTCTGTACCAGGACATTTAAGAAATGCCCCCACTAGCTTGATGAAAGACTTGGGCTACGGCAAAGAGTACCGTTATGCTCATAATGAGAACCATGCCTATGCGGCAGGAGAAAATTATTTTCCTGAAGGTTTACGTGATACTCAATATTATCAACCTAGCGATCGTGGCTTAGAAAAAAAACTACAAGAAAAATTAAAATTTTTAAAGGAGCTGGATTTGCAAAGTACACAGCAAAGGTATTCATAGAATGCACACAATGACTATCTATATTTTTATTGCGCTTGGAGGGGCGTTAGGCGCTTGTTTGCGTTATTTTCTGTCGCAACTGATGCTTCAATGGTTTGGTAAAGGCTTTCCTTTTGGTACACTTCTTGTCAACATTGTTGGTTCATTTTTTCTCGGGTTTTTATACTCATTACTGGAGCATGGTCAATTAGAGGCTGCCTTGTGGCGAACCACAATTGGAATTGGTTTTCTTGGTGCGCTTACTACATTTTCCACATTCTCAGTAGACACGTTAATGCTGTTTCAACAAGGCTTGTGGTTCAAAGCTGCACTTAACGTCACTTTAAATATATTATGTTGCCTTTTTGCAGCATGGTTAGGTACTCAATTAGTTAAAGGTTAGATAAAACAATATGTTAGATCCAAAATATTTACGTGGTGATATTCAACACACTGCAGAAAAACTAAAAAGAAGAGGGTTTGAATTAGACGTAAATACCTTTATTGAATTAGAAGAAAAGCGCAAGTCATTACAGATTAAAACCCAAGAATTACAAAACGCACGCAATGTGCGTTCTAAATCTATTGGTAAAGCTAAAGCTTTGGGCGAAGATATTCAGCCTCTATTGGCAGAAGTCGGAAAGCTGGGTGATGAATTAGATTCAGCAAAAGCTGAGTTGTCAGTGTTATTAGAAAAAATTGCTGCGCAGTCACACACTATCCCCAATTTACCTGACGACTCAGTGCCTTTAGGTGAAGATGAAAATGACAACCTTGAAATCAGTCGTTGGGGTACACCTCGTCAATTTGACTTTGCTATAAGAGACCATGTAGATATTGGTGCAGACCTCAGTAAAGGTGTGGATTTTGATGCGGGTTCAAAATTAGCGGGGGCACGTTTTGTGGTTATGCGTGGTCAAGTTGCTCGTCTTAATCGTGCTATCGCCCAGTTTATGTTGGACTTACATACACAAGAACATGGCTACGAGGAAA
>CAJQKX010000791.1 GCA_905479025.1 uncultured Paraglaciecola sp. | reverse complement strand
TTTTAAACACCATCAATTTTAATCTTTATAACACACAACTATGAACACGACTTCTTCTTCTAAAGGCTCAAAAACAACAATCATTATTTTAGTGCTATTGCTTCTAGGTACTTTATTCTTTACCTATAGAATGCACAGTACTAATAAAGCAACTGAATTGGTTCTTGAAAATGAAAAATCAGAAGTTGTTAGAAATCTAGAGCAAATGTCTTCTTTATATGCAGAAGCAAATGCTGATAATGAAGTGGCGAATGCAAAACTTATAGAAGCACAAGCACGTTTAGATGTTCTAGTTGCAGAGCTTAAAGCTTCAAAATCAAGTGTTTCAGCCTTACTCAAATACAAGAAAAAATATTTTGAGTTAGAGTCTGAAATGGAAGTATTATTAAATGAAAACGAAACATTGAAACTTCAAAATGCTTTGTTAGAAACAGCTTTAGACAGCACCCAAGTTCAATTGAACTCGCAATTGGATTCAAACACGCTTCTAACTCAACAAAATCTTCAGTTGTCTGAAACGGTGAACAAAGCAAAAACACTTACTGTAGAGCGTTTGAATGCTTTTGGAGTTATACAACGTAACTCAGGAAAATTAGTGCCAACAACACGTGCCAGAAGAGTTGACAATTTAAGAATATGTTATACCATTCCTTCAAATCTTTTAGCAGAAGCTGGCGATAAAAAATATTTCGTTCAGGTTATAGACCCAAGCCTTTCGGTAATTGGATCAAATACGCCTGTACAGTTTGGCGATAAGAGTCTAAAATATAGCTATGTTAGTGCATTTTCCTACCAAAATGAACTTTTAGAGGTCTGTGATTTTGTAAGTAATGAAGAAGGAACATACGAAAAAGGAGCTTACATTGTCAATGTTTTCGACCAAGATGTGCTGATCTCAAGTACAACATTTTCTTTAAAATAAGCACAACTTAATCTACAAAGGCGCCGTTAATCATCACCTTGTGTATTGGAGAGTTTCCAAAATGATAAGGAATTTGACGGTAAGAGGTCATGTTTTTTGTGATGATAAGATTTGCTTTTTTACCTTTTGTAATGCTGCCGTGAGTTTCTGAAATATTCATAGCATAGGCGCCATTTAGAGTTGCTGCATTCAGAGCTTCTTCTGGGGTCATATTCATTTTGATACATGCTAAGCTTACCACAAAATTCATATTTCCACTAGGCGCAGACCCTGGATTAAAATCTGAAGCTAGAGCTACAGGAATTCCAGCATCGATAAGTTGTCGAGCAGGCGTATATGGAATGCCCAGAAAAAATGAGCAGCCAGGTAAAGCAACCGCCATGGTGTCGGAGTTTTTTAAATCTTCAAGATCTTTTTCAGTGACAACTTCCAAATGATCTACGGACAAAGCCTTGTGTTTAACCGCTAAACCCACCCCTCCAAATGCATTAAATTGATTCACATGAACTTTTGGAACAAGTCCATATTGTGCAGCAGCTTCTAGAATGTGAGCTGTGTCTTCTAATGAGAAATAGCCTTTTTCGCAAAATACATCTACAAAATCTGCTAATTTTTGACGGTCTATTTCAGGGAGCATTGTATGAATTATCAAATCAATATATTCTTTTTTATTGGTTTTATATAATTTTGGAATGGCATGAGCACCCAAAAATGTTGCTTTTATTTTTACAGCTGAAGTGTCCTTTATTTTTTTAATAACGTGCAGCATCTTAAGTTCTGCTTCGGTGCTTAATCCATAGCCAGATTTAATTTCCAAGGCGCCAGTACCAAGTTGAATGAGTGCATTTATACGCTCCATTGCTTGTGTATAAAGTACAGCTTCGCTGGTCTGTTGTAAGGTTTCAGCAGAGTTTAGGATCCCACCGCCTTTTGCAGCGATAGCTTCATAACTTAAACCCTTTAGCCGATCTACAAATTCTTGTGAGCGATCGCCAGCATAAACCACATGAGAATGACTGTCGCACCACGCAGGAAGGATGAGTTTTCCTGTGACATCAATAAGCTGATCGCTGTCTTGAATAACAAGATCAGCCATTGGTCCGAAATCTAAAATTTCATCATCTTGAATCCTTAAAAACGCATTTTTGATATGCGGTAAATCAGCCATTGCTCTACCCATCACTCGCATTTCCGATTGTGGTCGTGTCTGAAGTAATTCTTTAATATGAGTGAAAAGGATTGTCATAAATTTAGTTTCCTACCATCTGTTCGGGTTTAACCCATGCATCATATTCTTCTGCTGTGACATAGCCTAGGTTAATGGCTTCCTCTCTTAGGGTTGTTCCATTTTGGTGGGCGGTGTTTGCGATTTCAGCCGCTTTATAATAGCCAATTTTGGTGTTTAATGCCGTGATTAACATTAATGAATTATTTAATAATTTTTCAATTACGTCGTGGTTGGGCTCAATTCCTGAAGCACAATGTTTATCAAAACTCACTGCGGCATCGCCTAGCAGCTGAGCAGATTGCAAAAAGTTAGCTGCCATCATTGGTTTAAAAACATTAAGTTCATAATGACCTTGAGTGCCCCCTACCGAAATCGCTACGTCATTTCCAATAACTTGCGCACAAACCATAGTGAGTGCTTCACATTGAGTTGGATTCACTTTTCCGGGCATAATAGAACTTCCCGGCTCATTTGCAGGAATAATAATTTCTCCAATACCAGATCGTGGCCCAGAAGCCATCATACGAATATCATTTGCGATTTTGTTTAAGGACACTGCGAGTTGCTTTAAAGCACCATGACTTTCTACAAGCGCATCATGAGCTGCTAAAGCTTCAAATTTGTTAGGTGCAGTGATGAACGGTAGCCCTGTAAATTTTGCGATATAATCGGCCACTAACTCAGAGTAGCCTTCGGGAGTATTCAGTCCTGTACCCACAGCAGTGCCACCCAAAGCCACTTCACTCAGATGCTCAAGGGTGTTTTTAAGCGCTTTCAGTCCGTGGTCTAATTGTGAAATATATCCTGAAAATTCTTGTCCTAGAGTAAGGGGCGTCGCATCCATGAGGTGGGTACGTCCAATTTTCACTACAGATTTAAAGCGCTCTGCTTTGGCTTGAAGTGTAGCTCTTAAGCTTTGAATTCCTGGAATGGTGGTTTCAACCACTTTTTTATAAGCTGCAATATGCATTCCAGTAGGAAAGGTGTCGTTTGAGGATTGTGACTTATTGACATCATCGTTGGGTTGAATGACTTTTTCACCCTCTCCAACCGTTTTTCCAGTAAGCTGTTGCGCACGGTTGGCAATTACTTCATTGACATTCATGTTACTTTGCGTGCCGGAACCCGTTTGCCAAATGACCAATGGAAATTGATCATCGTGTTTTCCGTCAAGAATTTCATCACAAACTTGAGCAATCAAATCGCGTTTTTCGGCCGATAATA
>CAJQKX010000790.1 GCA_905479025.1 uncultured Paraglaciecola sp. | reverse complement strand
ACGGCTGCGTTAATAACAATCAGCAAGGTGAGATTATTGGCGTTTATCTTTCGGAATAACTGAATAGGCTAATAGATGTTTTTTAAATTGTTTTTATAACCGATGAGAATATAACAATGTTAAAACCGATAGCGTTTATTTTATTGATGGCGGTATCTAGCCTATCATTTTTTAAGGGCTTCTTCGTCTACTTCTCTAAATGTTTTATATTCAAAAGCCCGGATTTCATCGCAGGTACAGCCCTTATCAGCGCTGCCCATCTCACCAGATGAACTCATAGAGTACATAGCGTCTAGGTTACTATCAGCGACACATCTCCATTCCTCTTTGCTGCATGATATCAAAAACAAGGAGATTATAAGGAGCGGAATTATTTTCATTTTATAAGCCTTCTACTAGCAAAGTGTTCAGCGGCAATTGTCTTCTGTCATGTAAATAGAACTGTTTATCATTGTTAGCTTATTGCGGTAGTATGTGGCTCCACCTTCAGGAGAAAGAAATATATTATGGATAATTATAGGTTTGATGGGATTCAAGCGCTAAGATTTTTAGCAGCAATAATGGTCGTATTTACTCATTCAATATTTTATGCATCAGAACGGTTAGGGCAAGGCGAGTTCTCCTGGGGCACCGGAGCCAAAGGTGTTGATATATTTTTTGTTATCAGTGGCTTTGTAATGGTGATCTCTTCTCGCGCTCTTATTACTGATACAAACGGCTGGAAAATATTTTTAAACAAGAGGCTTGTTAGAATCGTACCTCTTTACTGGGCTGCCACCACATTCAAACTGATCGTTATCTTACTAGCTTCCAGCTTAGTACTACATGCCCAAATAGATTGGTGGGTAATACTTAAGTCATACTTTTTTATCCCTTCACACAATATTGATGGGGAAATCAAACCCTTTCTGGGTGTTGGCTGGACATTGGTGTTCGAAATGTTCTTTTATTTAACTTTTTCACTCTCGATGCTGCTAGGGAAGAATGTTTACTTTTTTGTTGGAAGCGTTTTACTGACTTTTTCGACCCTGTCAATTTTTAGAGGGGTAAACTATTCAGAATGGTGGTTTCTAATGGATCCAATAATACTTGAATTCTATTTCGGGATGATACTAGGCTATCTAATACTGAAGAATAAGGTCATGCCCAAAACACCCTCGATCATGGTATTAATCCTTTCATTAGCGTACCTGTTTCTTTCATCCAATGCACTAAACCTGCCTCGCATACTCGAGAGCGGTATTCCGTCTGCAATGCTTGTTTGGTCCGTTATCTCACTAGAAGTATATTTTCAGGGTAAAGTCCCACAGCCCATAATGTTCTTTGGCGCAGCATCATATGCCCTCTACTTATTTCATCCGCTGGTAGCTCCTCTTTCGCCTGTACTTCTTAATAAACTAGCAATCGGAACAGTACCTATTTCCGTGCTAATTAGTGTAGCAATAGCAATGGCTGTTGCTGCTGTTATCCACCGCTGGTTTGAGATACCAGTAACCAAACACCTTTCCAAGCTGGCACGTAAGAACGCTTTCTAAAAGGCGCTCCCCACTAACACTAAAGGAAAATTGAATCGCCACCAATTCTCTAGACACTCGCCAGCCTCTCTTGGTAACGCTGCTCATACTCTACAGGTGATAGCTGATTATTAAAACCATGCCGTCGTTTTGTATTGTAGAACATCTCTATGTAATCAAAAATATCGCTGCGGGCTGCCTCTCTGGCTAGAAGTACGAGAGCTAGCCAATAAGTTCTTAGCTAGAAAGAATACTCAAAACAAAATTCACTATCAGAATCTCTCTCAAATGAGTCAGTGATTGGGCTATAGCTCTTTACACAAACCGCGTCGTCCATTGGCTTGAAAACGTAATATCTAATTTGCATAACGAAAGACATTGCGAAACTGGAGTCAGATTGATACTCCCCCAGTTTCTCGGACACTCTAATTAGTGGACAATACCACTACTGGAGTGAGTATCAGAATTTCGATAAAAAACTGTAGAACATCAATAAATTAATATTGAATATTTATAAAAACGTATGTAAATTAAAGTAAGTGTGCCAAGCCCTTTCCGAACATCTAATTAACAACCAAAAAGAGCTTTTTTAAATAACTTCCACTTCATTATTGATTAAACATTCTCAGCCTCAATGATTTCGATAGCAGTAATTCTCTCTGCTTCATTTTTTATTTGGTAATCCTGAATCTCAACCACTTCCACAGAAGCGTCACCTCCACGAAGATCACCTTGCAATGGACTTTGTCCTACGTCAAATTTTGGTACTTCCGAAACACAAATAGGTTTTCCTAGTAATGACTTAATTTTATTTTTCACGACCCAAGCTAAAGGATGTCGAATGTACTGCTTCATTACTGGAGCTGCAGTACCAACCATCCAGCAGTTTTTCGGACATGTACGAACTAAATCTCTTACCTTATTAGCCTTATCACTAAACCATAGTTCCTCGAATGTTGATACCTCATGAATATTCCCCATAGATTCCTTCCAATATCTGTCCTCTAAACCATTACAGGGATAGATATCTCCGTTTGGCTCCAAGAAAAAATTACTTGTGCCAGCTTGGCATGGGAGCATTCTTGGCTTGCCATCAATATAATTAATTAGCCCTAAATTAAAGAATGCCCTGAACCAAGATTTAGGACTTTTCTCTCTCATCAACCGCTCAATTAATTCATGAAAATTTGCTTTTACTTCATCTTTATTTTCAACGACATTATCAGTTTTATGAAAGTAATAAGAATTATGAAAGGTAGCTGTAGCAAACTCCATTCCCAGACTAGTAGCTAGGTTATGCAGAGGCAATAAATCATGCGAGTTCTTATTTGAAACCGTCTGTCCAAAACCAATATCTTTAATCCCCATATCCTTCAAAGCAAGCAGAGTTCGTATCGCACGATCAAAACCTCCCTCACGACCACGAAGATCATCGTTCATAATTGGCAGGCCTTCAATACTTACCCTAATACCTATATTTGGAAATCTTTCCGCCATTTTAATGATTTTAGCTGTGTGCCAACCAGATGTGGAAATAACAATCCTATCTGATTTTCTATACATCACCTCAACAATTTCTTCTAAGTCATTTCGAACGAATGGCTCCCCACCAGTTATATTTACGAACTTAAAATTAGGCAACATTTCAAGATCTTGCGGTGTGATTTCTTTTTTTCGATCAGTTGGATTAGCCCAGATATCACACATCTTGCAGCGCATTTGACACCGATAAGTCGTGATAATTGAAATATCTGTTGGCATTAACTTTGGATCAAAATTTAACATTTGAGATTTTCCTTCAACTCGGGTTAACTAAATCATTTTAACGATTTATAAATATCAGCCGTCTGAACAGCTATTTTTGGCCATGAATAGTATTTTTCCGCCATTTCAATATAGCTACTTTCATTAAGCTGCTCCGTCTTTCCATCTAAAAAATTCGTTATTTTTTCTTGGAGATCTGAGGTAGATCCCACCTTGAAATAATGATCTTTACTAATCGGCACTCTCTCATTGGCGGGGATGTCGGAAGCTAACGGCCTCAATCCATAACTTAGCGCCTCAAGTAAGGCTATAGGTAACCCTTCATGAAATGATGGCAGGACAAATAATTTTGCATGTGAATAAAGCTGGTGTAACTCTTCACCAACTATATAACCAGTAAGTATGATATTTGAAGACTTAGCAGCCTTACTTTTTAGGTCACGACTATATTGAGTTTCATGGTCTGCGTCACCAGCAATCACAAGCTTAATATCTCTATCGATGTTCGAATAAGCTTCCAATAAAACATGCAGCCCTTTTTCTGGAACAAACCTAGCCACTACCAAAATATACTTCTCAGGCTTCAATTCAAGAGTATCAAGATACTTATACTCTTTCGTCCGTTCTCGAATCTTTACCCCATTAAAAATGAGCGTAGACTGTCGACCACAACGGCGCTCTAAAGTGCCCTGAATAATATCTGAAATAGCAATTACTTTATTCGCATATAGACCACTGAGCTTTTCACCAAGCTTGAGAATAGTACGAGCCACCCATCCCCAGTTAGCTCTTTCATAATCTGATCCATGGTGAGTAAAAACAACCTTCATACCCATTAACCTTGCCACTGGCACCATAAGTCCAGGCCCAATCGCATGAATATGCATAATATCTGCACCCCATTTTTTAGCCTCGAGCAATGCTAGAAGCGTATGAACAATAGCTTCAAAGCTTTTACTTTTAGGTGAAAAAAGATCAACTAGACTAATACCCTTCCAAAATACAATCTTTTCTTTAACGTAAGAAGCTCTTCTTGCTATTCGAATATTGAATCCCTGTTGTGCTAGTAATGGATATAATTGTGAGCAATGCGCTTCAACACCACCAGGAATATTTGGTATACCTCTAGTGCCTGTCACGAAGACCTTCATTTGGCCTCTCCTAAAACAGATTTATATATGGACATTAGGCCTGCGTAATGGAGGTTCTTATTAAATTTATCTTCTACTTTTTTTCTACCAGCTAGACCCATTTTTATAGCCTCATCTTTATTTTCAGACATCCATTTAATTTTTAATGCAAAATCTTGAGCATCATGAGTCTTGAATATCAAACCATCAATCGACTCACTAATCAATTCCGGGATACCTCCTATATTTGAACCTATTACTGGACGAGCAGACGCAAATGACTCTAATACAGACATGGGGCAATTTTCATACCACTCTGATGGAACAACAATACAAAGAGCTCGAGAAATTATCATTTTCAGCTCGGCTCCCGACTTGAAACCAAGGAAAGTTACATTGCTAATATTCCCTTCATTCACCAGAGTCTTTAACTTCAATTCAATTGGTCCAGCTCCAACTATAAAATGATTAATTGAAGGATTTAAAGTCGCTGCTTTAATAAACGTTTCGAGACCTTTCTCTTCAGATAGTCTCCCGAAGTAGAGAATATAATCATCATGACTTTTCGAGACTTCATATTCGGTAACATCGATATAATTTGGTAAATAACTAATTTTTTCGGCCGGAAAGCCAAACTCGATCATTTTCTCCCTGTAAAAGTTACTAACAGCAATGTACATATCAACATCACGGTAGTACCTCATATAGTGGTGAAAGTACATTTCAATCATATTCACAAGGCTGCCAAAAATTGAATCCTTAGTACACTTATTAACAACACTATTATAAAATTTTACTCCTTTACATTTTTCACAAACCAAGCCGTTAACATACATTTTATAGTTAGGGCACATAGGTTTTAAATCATGTAATGTTAAAATAATTGGAATATTTTTATCTTGAAGTGGTTTAAATACAGATGGCGATATTTGATGTTGGAAAATATGAAAATGAGCGACTTCAGGGGCTGCTTGCTCCAACAATAATTTCATTTTTTTTCTAGCATCAAAAGAATAAATAATTTTCGAAGCGCTAGCTAATTTTGATGCTAAGCCAGACTTTCCATAATCAACGTATTCAACAAAATAATCCGAGTATTCAGACTCAAGATTATCCTCGTTTTTCATTGAAAACGGAATAACACTATGGCCTTTTGACTCAAGTAATGCTTTCTCGTCAAAAAACACAGTTTCACTGCCGCCCTTTCGCCAGAAGAATTTATTAATTGATAAAATAAGCATAAGGTTCCAATTACTCCACTGATATTTTTTTAAAAGCAAAATACTTATAGCTCGACTTTAGAAATTCAATTACTTTTATATTGGACTTATCATTTAAGAAATCACCAGTATTATCTGACATAACCATTTTGAGGTAATATGAAGTTAGCCACAATAAATACAAATAAAGTAAGTCATCAAAGCTGTGGTCATATAACGAAATTTGATCATCGCATAACCATGTCTTAGAAAAACTAGATAATGACTCTTTGTAGAATGCAGAAAAATGTGTTTTATTTTGTACAAGCACACATTCTGCAAATATGAAGTGAAATAAATCATGACTGAGGGGCCGGAAGTTACCCTCTTCCCAATCAAAAATACATAAATCTTCATCCTTAAGTCTAATATTCCATCTAGTGAAATCCCCATGAGAAAATGTCATCGTCACGTTTTTACTTTGATCAATTATTTCATCAATTTTATTAATAACCAACATCAAATCTTCACCTATTAATGTTGCCATCAATTCACCCATTGTTGATAGCTTGTTACGTAAATCATTTAGATATTTATTTGCATTAAATGGATTATTATCTTTCGTTCTTATTGCTATTTCCCTTAGACATTTTAAAATCTGAGGGGACGCACTATTTGGAAAAAAAGTTGAAGATACAGCTGTTTGCCTAAATGCAAGGTAGGTATTCTTCCCGGTGATTTCATTAGGACCTGTATGATCTGGAAGCTCAATACACTCAATTTCTTTCGTATGCATATATGACAAAGCATTAATCTCACCTTTTAGCTGCAATCTTGCTAGCTCACTGCTTGCCAACTTAATATAGCCAGTGCACTTTTTTTTCGATGCAATCTCTAAAGTGATTTTTTGCAACGGCCCAACAGCACCAAAATAAAAACACCCAATATACTCTCGTTCATGAAGCATTGATTTTAGTCTTGAAAAAGGGCCATTTTTAAAGTCAGCAATAATGTTGATACGCGCAGGAAATATTATCCTTTTTAACCCAATTGACCAAAAAACTCTAAACATAATCAATGTAATCCTGGCCTTAAAACTTGACGGTTTAACCGTGGCAGAATTAAAAATAAATCTCGTATCTATAATCCAGCGAGCTTTTGCTAATGAGGGTATTACAACAAATGAATGGTGGCTTTTAGAATTTAATTTTTTGAGTTTGGCATCCCATGGCTCTTTCATCACTCTAGATTCTGAGATATAGACTTTCATATTAGAATAACTACCCGCGCCATACATATTACCTGGTAGCAATATGTCAGATTTAGCATGAAGTACTGTCTCAAAAACCTTACCAGACTGGACATCTCCAAAATTTATGGGATTGCCGTCGTCTTTTAAAATATCAAAGAATTTTTCTAAGTTAGAGTTAATGGGAATCTCTCCGCCATATAGTTAAATCCTCGCTCAAAAGGGATTCAAGTTCCAATATTTGACTAGAAAAATACCTTTCCATTTCATCTTGAGTCTCCAAATCCAAAACAGGTCTTTCACCATCGATTTCATTAAATTTAATTATATTATCCTTCATCGCGCGAAAAAGTGGGGTAAAAGGCGCAGGTAATAGATATTTGAATCTCGTCAAAATGCCTATCTGACGTCTTAATAATTTGGTTAAACTAGGAAATCGTGGAACTGCAAAACTATTGATTTTTTTACCCTGATCACTGGCGAATTCAATATCTGATATATCTATCTGAAGAAATTTAGCCACTTTCTTTGCTAAATTATGTTCAGAATAAAACTCCTTCTCATAAATAAAAATTTTAATCTGTTCCCTAGGGAAAATATCAAAAAGTTTCCGAATATGATAAACGTAATTACTCTGACCTAAATAATCACAATTCCGACGTGATATTTCATCAGTATATAAATATGATTTTTTTGTTAGAGCTTTTTTGAAGTTTATTTCATTCTCCCAGCCCATCCTTCTACAATAAAGGTATGCAGAAAAGGCTCTGTGTACAGGATTTCTTAAAGATAAAACTATTTTGCAATCAGGGCTGTGATCATGTAGTCGCTGTATGTATGAGGCGCTTAAAATGGCACTGACATGCTTGGCGCCAATTTTTTCATGAGGAGCAATATCTGGATAATATGATTTAATTTCTTTGACAAATAAACTTGTGTCTTGTTGAAAGAATGCTAACATTTCTTCTTCAGCCTGAATCTGAACTGATGGAAATTTCTCCAACATGTTCTTTAATTTAGTAGTTCCACACTTCTGAAAACCTGCTATGAAAAAATCAAATTCCATTATTCATTCAAACCTAAAATTTTTGGGAAAAATAACAAAGTCGAGCATTTTATATACCGCTAATGCGCCTAAACAGTTATGCAATATCATTATAAACGAAGCAGCAATAGCTGCACCGTTAATACCATAAAGCGGAATTAAGATATAAGACAACGCTATCAATAGAGTTGCACTTATAAAAGAAATTATACCTACAACTTTGTGGCCACTTGTCATATTGAGCGTATAGAAAACAGAACCCGAATAACAATTAAAAAGATGCCCTAAACAAAGAATCTGAAGGGCTGTTGCTCCCGAGGTAAACTCACTTCCAAATAGAGATAGCACTGTGGATGGAAATAGAAGAAATACTAAGCAAATAGGCAGCGAGAGGATAAGACTTACTCTAGCAGTGTTTCTCACGATTCTAACTAAGTCTGTTAAATTTCCGGCCACAAAATTCCTAGAAATTTTTGGCGCAATGACAGAGTTTGTAGCAATTAAAACAAAACTAAGTAAACCTGCAACACGCCCCACAGATCCATAAATGCCAATACTTGATGTGTCACTAAAAACACCCAAAAGCAATAGGGGGCACCACAGCATTACATGACTCATTACATTTGTCACCAACATGGGCAAACTGGTCCGGAATAGTCTTGAGGCAAATCCTTCTATATACGTGAAGGAGACCTCACCAATAAATTGCCGCCACCAAATAGACGCAACAACAAGTGCTACGACAAAAGTTAAAGAATATCCTACAAAAATATAATTTTTAGAGAATGTGTAGGTACCGATAGCAACAACAACACAACTACCTGCAACCCAAATAAAGTTAATCAAAAACAAACTTTGATTAACTTTTTCAACTCCTTGCAGGCAAAACGCCTGAATCGACATTAATGTCATTGGTACCAATGCTAGAGCACCATATTGAAAAGCATATGTTAGGGATTTATCAGAAAATAAGTATGTTGCTAAAACTGATGCATACTCATAAATAAGGACTGTTATTGCGATGGCCATCAAACCACTAATGAGGAGAGAGACGAGATTTATATACTTGATCCCTACAAAATTCTCATCATGTTTAAGACTTGCAATAAGCTTAACCAAGGCGTGGTCCATCCCAAGCCTAGAAATAGTTGACAGTATTGACATGATCGTAATTGTCAGATAAAAGGTACCCGTAAAAGATGCACCCAGAAGCCGCCCTAGAAGTATACCCAGAAGGAGATTGCAGCCAGCAGACGATATTTTAATAATTATTGCACCACCGATCCTTTTTATGACACTTTCATAGGAAACCATTGCAAATTTTATTTTACAAGCATAAACCTCGACTATCTTGCGGATTGCATTCGTATAATAGATAAGGCGCCTCCACAATAAAAAGCTATAAATATAGAATAGGTTAGTTTTGAAAAAATTGGCGTTGAAACACTTTCAACAAAGCTTTTGCAAAAGAGCATAACAGCTAGAAATGCAATTACTTTAAAATCCTTACTTTTACAACTATTTGCAAAAATAAAAAGCCGCCTACCTATTCCAATCAAACAACTTAAATAAAATAACACTCCTAAAAACCCAATCTCCGCAAGTAACATAGGCCAAAATGTATCCATCAAAAACCTAGGGTCTGAACTTGTCATTCCATAGTGATTAGATAACCCTAATTCACCATATAATGGGCTGTATACATCAACGCTTGTTGCGCTACCAAAGGTACTTAATCCAGTTCCCAGTGGAAAATTTTCAACAGCCAGCGTTAAACTTGCAACAGCGAGTTTTAACCTTGGCGTGAACTCTCCTAATAAAACCTCCTCAAAACGCAGAGAATTAAGCATGGTTAGAAAATAAGATGGGAAAATTAAAAAAATACACACACCCAACCCAGTCATTAAAAATAAACTTTTCATCCAATTTGCAATACTTTGTCTTGTCATCCATAAGATTACTAAAATCCCAATAAATAACGCTATAAGAGTTTTTTTTCTCATAGCAACAATCAAAGCAGCCACAAAAACCGCGAAAATAATTCCTGATAATTTTTCATTTCCCACAATCCACCTACAAAAACATATACAAGCGCTAGAAGAAATTAGCCACGCAAAAGATCCAGGATGCAAAAAAATCGATGTTGCTGATTTCAGATCGCCTCTAAGAACTGCATCGTCTGCAATACCACCCGCTAAAGATGATAAACTTGGAAAATCCAAAGCAACCTCTAATATTCCATAAGCTGCTACTGGAAAACTAATCCATACAAAAATATTTGAAATTAAGATAAGATGTCTTGCTGTAAAGGATATATTGCTAAATAACAATACCTGTATAAAAAAACCAAATGTAAAAAAAAATTGTAGTGCCGCAAGTCCAGATCGATCAATATTTTTAAAAGAGGATAAAACTGCAACCAAAAATAGAGCTATTAGTGAAAAAATAGGGATAGGCATAAATAAATTGCGATCCCGGATCATAATCAACATAAAAAACATTGTTATAATTCCACCGATGCCTTTTTTAATTAAGTCAAAAAGAATATAACCATCAGTAGAAAAAATCTTTATCGAATCACTTACTATAAAAATGAAAAAGATTATTATTATTCCCCAAGTTAAGAAATCTGAGTGTCGTATAACTCCACTTTTACGAATCGACATATTTGAGCCTACCCTAAAAGTTTCAGACTTTTCTTGGCGTTTTTCTTTAATGCATCGAAAACAATCTTCTTCACGTTAAGAACAACATCTTGTATTGGCGCTTCCGCGTTTATAGAATGAAAATTATTTAGTGATGATTCAAGGTGACTATATTCCGTAACTTGTCTTTTAAGCTCTTCATCGAAAATCTCTCGCTTTCTTTTGGTAAGCTCTTCAGTGGAACATTTTAAATAAAGAACAAAGTCTGGTTGTGGCAATATAACTCGACACAACCTAACAAGGCATTTCGGCAAAGTCATTCCAAACCGCTCAGGATAAACCAACAAATCATCGTAGTGCCTGTCATAAAGAACTATTCCACCTCTCGCCACCAAAAATTTGACGATTATTCCTCCAAGCATGTAATCAATCAGGTAATAGGAAAATTTTAATCCACTTGCTATTTTATTGAATTTTGGTACCTTTTTTATAAAGGAAACCTCATTTTTAGGAGTTATTTTTCTGGTCTTTATTGGTAACACATGGCTTATTTTGGGCAGTATAAACGGTCGCCAGTAAAGAGTTCTTGAATTCTCTTTAACCTGCACTTTTGAGATGATAGGCATCAATTGCTTGATCATGGTACTTTTACCACTCCCATCAGTTCCAACGAAAGCTATACAAATTCCACTAGGTTTTATGACTTTTCTTATGTTATAAAATACTAGTTTCACCATCTCAGAAACAGCTTGATAAGGGTGTGTTAATATAAATTTCACTAATAGATGAAACTTGATACTTAGCGATACAGATCTCAAACCATCCCAGTCTTGACACAGAACATTTTTAACAATTTTTTTTCCTAACTTAACACCAACCAAATCACTAATTAAGTCGTTGAAATACTGGCTGGATTTACAGCTAACGATAATGTTTGATCTATATTTTTCCTTCACATCACCAAAAGTTAATAATGGATATATCAAATGCCCTAATGTTGTAATCGAATGGCTAGCGACTTTTAAGCCATTTACACTATCAATATTTTGAGCAAGTTTCTGTCTGCTTATAATTGGAACAAAAGACCTCCAAGAAACATTTTTAAGCAAATCAATGTGTATGATCGAATTATCCTTGGCTTCTATAAAACAATTTACACCATTGGACGTTACATTCCATAGTAAAGTGGAAAAGTCATGAGTACGTGTCACATAATTTAGCATCCGCTTTGCGACACTTATATCACTAACCCAGATATCTACATCATTATCGGTATAGTATGGTAGCTTATTAAAATTTCCAATAACGCAATATTTTACTCCCCGCTTATCGAGTTCGAAAAAATAACGGGTTAAAAAAATTGAGAGAGATGTCTCGAGAGTTTTTTCTAAATCTTTATTCATCTGTTTTTCTTCATCTATCGAACGTGTTTATGCCAAACATAAGCCCCTCTCAAAATCTCATCAAGATCCGAGAATTTAAGATTCCAACCTAGGTTTGTCTTAGCCTTAAAGTGAACAACGACCTCATCACATCCTAAAAACTCGCAACAGCAGCCGCACCCAATGCCATTCGATAAACAATCTCCGACACACTTGACCACAACGTCAACTTCTTCATCCTATCCGCATCCAACGGAACCACCACCGTATCACCAGGTTGTATTCCCTTAACCCCACGTTTAAACCAACGTGACCCACCC
>CAJQKX010000789.1 GCA_905479025.1 uncultured Paraglaciecola sp. | reverse complement strand
TGGGAACGGGACACCGCTTACGGTATATTGAGATAGGTGTTGGGTAGTTTTGGTTGCCAGCATGGTCTACGGCTCACTAAAGATCCTAAAATAGTGAGGTATTACAATGCTTTGTTGGATATTATGGTGCCCAAGGAGGGGGTTGTACTAAAATAAAAATCCAGCAAATATAATACTTACAGGATAAAAATTCTAACCGTGAGTTCCTAATGGCATTAAATTGGGTTCCTAAAAAGCTACCCATAGGACCACTCGAAGTGGCTACTCAGGGCTCTCATTAACACACCAATGCGCAATCTGCGCAACAAAAAAAGCCATTTTTTCTCTGTTGGGCATCTTTATCCGTATTGAGTTTCGCTCACCCTTGAAGGTGAAGAATTTTATTCTTTAATAATATATAAAAAGTGAAAATAATTGTCATATTAATCGACATCACACAGGTTTTTCAGAAAAATTTTCTATACAATAGAGAATTTATAAGTATGAGGAGACTTCAAATTACAATTGAGGTGATGAAATGAGACTCCTAAACTATTGGACGATTGCAAGCTTCGCATTGACAACAGCCGTCTTAGCCAGCGATCCCAAACCACTGGTAACCCCAAGCGCCTTGGCAGCCAATTTGAAGCAATCCGATCTAGTTGTATTGGATATTCGTGGTGATGCTTATAATAATGGCCACATTCCAGGTTCCATCTCAGCGCCCTACAGTCTATTTCGAGGGCCCAAAAATAATCCAGGCCAGCTTAGTGACGTTAACCTTCTTGAAAAACACCTTGAGAACTTAGGGCTTCAGATTGACGATAGAATCGTGATTGCATCTGCAGGCAAATCTGACACTGATTTTGGTGCCGCTGCGAGGGTCTATTGGACCCTTAAATCTACTGGATTTGACGATCTAGCGATTTTAAATGGCGGTACCCTGCTTTGGAAAAATGAAGGTTATGCAACCGATAAAATTTCTGTAAAGCCCGAAAAAACAGAACTTGATATAGAATTTTCTTATCAATGGACCGCTGAAACGGATCAAGTTGTATCTGTAACAAAAGGCGAGGTGGATGCCATACTGCTCGACGCGCGCCCAATCACCTTCTACGAAGGAGAAAAGAGCCATGGAGCAGCTTCTCGCCCAGGAACACTGCCCAATGCTAAAAACTATGACTATACTTCGTTTTTCGACGAGGGCTCTGCTGCAATGGCAGGTATCACAGACATTGCTACGCTGGCAAAAGATCTAGGCATTGATAATGGCGATGAAGTAGTCTCATTCTGCAACACCGGACACTGGGCAGCAACTAATTGGTTTGCACTCTCAGAGGTAGCGGGATTGGATAACATCAAACTCTATCCTGGATCTATGGTCGAGTACTCAAACTTGGATTTACCCATGGAGAATACCCCAGGTTTGTTAAAAAATCTAGTTAAGAGCATCAGCGGAAATTAATGGAAGACAGCGATCTAAATGGAGTTGTGAAACCAAATCCACCTTACTTTAGGCGCGGCGGTTTATTGTTAGCAGTTGCGTCTTTATTCGTAATGATTTCAATATTTGTCGGAGTTCGTTACAGCCTCATCTTTGCCGTTGGCTTGGGTTTTGGTATTGCACTAGAGGGACTAGGTTTTGGTTTCTCTGGTCCATGGCGGTCAATGATCCTGAAGCGAGATCCATCAAAAATTCTAGCACAGCTTTTATCTATCGGCGTTGTTACAATTGTGGCTCTCCCACTAATTGAGACAAGTGCAGGAGAAATCTCTGGGGCACAGGCGCCAATAGGTTGGGCTATGGTAGCCGGAGCATTTGTATTCGGTATTGCTATGCAAGTATTACTAGGCTGTGGTTCGGGTACATTGGTGAATGCTGGATCTGGAAATCCAATCAGTCTTTTAGCCCTCCCTTTCTTTTCAGTCGGTAGCTTTTTGGGATCTTACCACCTCGTGTGGTGGACTGAATTAGGAACTTTTCCGATTAAAGTTTTGACTGGTTGGTCAGGAGTCGGTCTTACAATTGCAATGCTAGTTGGAGTTTCGATATTACTTTGCTTCTTCGCAGTTCCACAATATCGTAAGATACAGCCGCGTTATATCATTGCTGCTGCTATCATTGCCGGTTTAGCCTTGCTCAATTTAATTATTTCGGGACAGCCATGGGGGGTCGTTTATGGTCTTGGGTTATGGTCAGCCAAGGTCGCGGTGGGTTTAGGGGCCGAGTTATCTGGCTCTGTTTTTTATACAGCTCCCGCTACCACCGACCTTATGCGAGAAAGTATTTTAACTGATTACACTTCACTAACAAACATTGGTATCGTCTTTGGAGCATACGTAGTTAGTTCTTGGCGTATCAAGGGGTTTGCCAAAAAGATACCAGGTTTACCAATGCAGGCTTGGGGAGCCATCATGATTACTGGATTTGTGATGGGCTATGCTGCCCGCCTAGCATTTGGGTGTAATGTTGGTGCTTTTTTTTCTGGCATCTCTACAGGCAGCCTTCATGGGTGGGTATGGTTTGCCGCAGCTTTTTTAGGGTCATACTACGGCATTAAACTGCGCCCTTTTCTGGGCTTAGAGGTCTCAAATTGAAAAGGTCAAGCATAGCACATCTCGCACTTTTTCTCATTATCGGAATATTAGTCTTTGACCTATTGACTGCGAGACTAAATCCATACGTTGCTCCGCCTATTATTGCGTTAGGGTCAGGGCAGGCAACTTCGGGTGGGTTTTGTGGAGCATTGCCCAAATAATTTTATATTACGACCATGCCGCAATCGTTAAAAATTTAGGTGTAAATCAGGATTACGTTTCTTCAGCTCTACTTCAGTAAAGACTGTCTCTAAATAGTCAGCAGCCTTAAATAACACACCAATAACACGAGCCACACTGATGAGAGTATTCTCAGGGGGCATGAAGTCGCGTAGTCGCACAGTCGCGCGCACTTCTAGCGGTGGCCTGGTCAGCGGTATTGCCGTGCTCTCTCGTCGTGGATGTTGTCTTGCTGAGTGCCTAGCTGCAGGTGTTCTGGGTTAATGCAACGTCTGTTATGACAACTATGCCTGACCACTTCATCCTGTCGAGGGAGCACGCCCTGAGACGCTACGCAGAGTAGTTGGTAGGCGTACAGGCGCTTGCCCTTCCAGGTGACCCTCTTCGGTGTTTTGGTAGCTACTTCTGGAAAATCAATTTTCTCACTGCGGCAACAAGTGGAAGCGTGAATTAAAGCTCTCGTCTTCAAAAGATCTGACAATCTCTTTATTATGTATCTCAGAATGATTGCCTTGTGCAAAATAGTTAAATATATTGCGTATGTTAAATTATTTTGCTTTGTTGAAAAAAGCACTGGGAAACATTTCTATAATGAAAGTAAATATAGACGTTTACACTAAGGATTTAGATGCGGGGCTAGCCGCTTTCAAAAAGGCTGTAGAGGAAGGGGGCACCTCTATTAATGTATCTTCTAGCGAAGATTATGAAATAAATAAGTTTGAATGCTTGAATTTGATGTTTGAAGCAGATCATACCTCAGACGCAATTTCCCAACTTGATAATGGTCCGTTCAGTAGCGACCGTGATAACCTTAAGGGATTAGAATAAGTTTGGGCTCCATAATTGAGAAGGACAGGCGCTTGCCCTTTCAGGTGACCCTCTTCGGTGTTTTGGTAGCTACTTCTAGGCAGCCGTCTTGGGTTTCAGTGGTTACATTCAGGATCGCCCGGAGTTTATCCAGCCGTTCTGCTCTTGAAGCAGTGGCATAGGAAATTTTAGAAGGTTAAGTATGGATCGCCTATCAATTCTATTCTGGCGGGGTTTTAGAACGCACCTGTAGAACTTTTAATTTTAAAACTGAGGGAACAAAGCGCTGCTTACAGAATTCCAATTTTTTGCTATTTTCATAGGCATTTTTAGCACACTATGGATTGGCTGGAAATTTCGAGTTTTTTGGCAACGATTAAAATTTAGGCTCTTGAAACATCGAGGGGCAAAGGGTGAAAAAATTGCTGCAGGATTGCTACTCAAAAATGGATATCGAATATTAGACACTCAGGTTTCTCTCAAAGGTTCAATCCTAGTCGACGAAAAACCGATCAATTTCTCCACTCGCGTGGATTACTTGGTAGAAAAAGATGGTCAGGAATATTTGGTTGAAGTGAAAACTGGAGCCTCGGCTTCTCTTTCAAATATTCCGACCCGACGGCAACTTCTCGAGTACACTCACCTTAATCATTCAAACAAGATTTTGTTGATTGACGCGTCAAGAAAGACAATTATTCGGATTGATTTTCCCTAATTTTTTCGAACATTTGGGGGCTTTACACTCAAGTTTTAGACGAACTGAGAACAACGTTACTGCCATTGCCAAAGCACCCAGCAGCCCGAAACCTTTGGGCTGCTAAGTTCTCAGCATATTTTTGCATGGGATCATCCTGCTATTAGCGATGACGTACCTTCCTCGAAGGTATATATATCAATGATTAGACGAGGTTTCCTGAGATTGCTTCAACAGGCAGTCTCACTTGGTCAATGATGCTTCGCTTCTGCTCATCACTAATCCCCGCAGAGTAAAGCCCGTAGGTCAGCTTATTCTCTGACCTTGCTGACTGGTGCCCCACGATAGATGCCGTGAAGTGCTCCGGGGTCCCTGTGCGCTCACACTGGGTGATGAACCACTTGCGGGTGGAATGGAACACCGTGCCCTGAAGCTCCGGAAGTTGCCGCCTGAGGAAGGCATACCGCTTCACCACCTTGTCCACGGTCATCGTGGGGAACAGCCTGCCTTTAGTCGGCAGGGAAGTATCCAGCAGGTTCTCCAGGATGGAATTTAGCGGTACCTCCCTCTGGGCAGCCTTGGACTTCAGTTTGTTTGATCCCACGGTTTGATGGTGCGATCTTTTCTTTGGAATGGAAGGAAGCATTATGGGACAAGTACTTCACGGCTGCGCCACGACCACGCACGCAATCAGAGCAACAATACAGCGATCCATTGG
>CAJQKX010000788.1 GCA_905479025.1 uncultured Paraglaciecola sp. | reverse complement strand
GGTGATGTAATAAGACATGCCGCTGCGTTTAGCCGAGAGGTGGTTACGGGGTAATAAGATGAAGAGTTTAATGAATAAGATGACTTTTAAGTCAGGCATAAATTATTTGAATAACCAATTTGCTATATTTGTGGTGGTGATTTCTATAGTCATACTAGTTCTCAATTATAATACATTGGTAATGGATGGGATTTGGCCCTATTACCGCGATTATGCCTCTATTCTATTTAGTTTCGATAAGGGAGCAATTGATGCGGCTCGAGCGCCGACATTTCCAATGTGGGGTTATGGATGGGTCTTTAACATCACAGAGAACAAATTCTTTATTACAATATTTCAAATGGCAATGGCCAATGTAGCATTGCTTTATTTGGTATCAATTTTACACCGGTTTAGTTTATTAGCTCTCTTTGGTAGTAAACTTTTTAAGGTATTAGCTATAGTCGCGATACCTTACTTTGCAATAAATTGTGCTCTTTCGCCATATGGCTTAGCAAGCTCTTTGTTTATTTTATCAGTTAGCTTTCTCTTGAAAGGTATGCATGAAGATACCTTAAAAGATATCTTGTATTCAGGTATCTTTTATGGACTTACTTTAAATTTTCGGTCGGATCTTCTTTATTTTTGTATCCCGCTACTTTTAGTGTTAGCTTTTCATTTTAGGAAGGCTGGAGCTGCAAAGGTTCTAAGTCTATTTGCCCCCTGGGTTTTTATCGTAATGATGGTAATGGCGCCGTGGGCTTTGTATACAAAACATGTTACCGGTCATTATCTATTAGGTTCTACTAATTCAGGACACGTACTATTTATCGGTTTAGGCCAGCTTCCTTTTAACACTTGGGGCATTACTCCTTCTGATGGTGATCCCGTGATGGGGCTTGAAATTGAAAGCCATTTTGGTGAGGCGAAATCTTCACTACTCTATGAAAGTGATGTCTATCTTAAAGACAGCTTCTTAAAAAAGGTAAAGCAGGATCCTATTGAGTATATTAAGAAATCTGTCTACTCAATGGGCAAGACTATGGTGGATGGATCATATTCGGGTCAGTTTTATCTGTTCGGTACTAGTGGCAAATTAGAAGATAGAAGAAAAGCTATCAAAGACTTTAAAATTTGGAGAGGTAAGGTGTTATCTGATCCTTTTTATATTTTTAAAGATTTGAATATAGGCGGATTCGTGCAAGCATCTGTTGAAACATTTATTGTCTTAATGAAGTTATTTTCTCTGATTTTATTACCGGTTACTATTTGGTTTGGCCTGAAATACAAAGATACGTTAGCACTTTTAGTTTCAGCGATCTTACTATACCAAACAGCAATTCTTGTTTTTGCTTATAATATGCGACTGTACAATGTCAACGTATATATTTTCCATATGCTTAATTTGGCTATAGCTTTGGCCTACCTACTTCGTAAGTCCATAGATAATAAAAAAATCAATCTAATTTTGTGATATTTTTTTAGTAATTATACTAAATCAAACAGTATTTAAATTAAGGTGAATGACATTGATTAACACTATTCCGTGCGTTGTAGATCTTGACGGCACTCTAATTAGATCTGACTCATTACATGAGTCATTGCTCAAGTTAATTTTCAAGCATCCTCTTATAGTTTTGAAATTCCCATTTTGGCTTTTATCTGGTAAGGCCAGCTTTAAGGCTAAAGTTTCAAGTCTTATAGAAATTGATGCCGCCGCATTGCCCTATAACTCTGAGTTGATCGAATGGCTCGCAGTGCAAAAAAATGGTGGTCGCTCGCTCGTTTTATGTACTGCTGCCGATATTAAAATAGCTGATGCAATATCCAACCATTTGCAAATGTTTGATGTAGTCATGGCCAGTGACGGACATACCAATCTGGCTGGTGTAAATAAAGGTGAAGCTCTTAAGAATCGTTTCGGAGAGAAGGGTTTTGATTATGCTGGTGACTCCAAGGTAGATCTTGGGGTGTGGAAGTACGCAAGAAGGGCTATTGTTGTGGGTGCTCGTCCTGCACTATCTCGAAAAGTAGCTGATATTTGTGAGATCGATGTTGCGATGCCGAATGAAAATTCCAGTTTCTTATCAACGATAAAAGCATTGCGATTACATCAGTGGGCAAAAAATGTACTTCTGTTCGTTCCGATATTGGCTGCGCATGAGATCTCAAATGTTGACTTATTATTCAATGTAGCTTTAGGTTTTGTGGCGTTTAGTCTTACCGCCTCGGCAGTTTACTTGGTTAATGATTTGTCTGACTTGGATAACGACAGGGGACACCCAAGAAAATGCAGACGTCCTTTTGCAGCAGGAGATATTCCCCTCTATCACGGATTTGCTCTAAGTCCATTACTTTTATGCGTCAGTTTTTTGATAGCCAATTACGTAAATAATGGGTTTTTACTGTGGCTCGTTGCTTATCTTTGTATTACGACTCTATACACATTTGTTTTAAAAAAGCTGGTACTGGTTGACTGTCTGACATTGGCTTTTCTCTACACACTAAGGATTATGGCTGGCGCAGCTGCGATTGAGCAAGAGCTATCATTTTGGTTGGTAGCGTTCGCTAATCTTCCCATTCTCTATAACTTCGACAGAATTGATCTCCGCATTCCTTTTAATAAATGCAAGTGATAA
This sequence comes from uncultured Paraglaciecola sp., assembly GCA_905479025.1. The sequence continues at coordinate 24 of CAJQKX010000788.1, read as the reverse complement.
GAATAGAAAAACAGCGAACGCTAC
>CAJQKX010000787.1 GCA_905479025.1 uncultured Paraglaciecola sp. | reverse complement strand
ACTCGCCACCCTCTTTATAGATTGAAGCAATGAGCGCATCAAGAGCGGCATCGTCCAAAGTAGAAAGAGCGCCAGTAAACACACTATCAGTTTTGCAACGATAATCTGCTGCAAAATTAGTGTTTGTAGGATCAGTAAAGTTGCCAAGCCCTTCAGTAATACCAGCTGTGGTATTAGGGACATTAGCAATTTTATCTTGATCAGAAACAAGCGTATGCTCAATGTTTCTCATGCACTGTTTAAGCAGCTTTTGCTTAGTGCCTTCAAGGTCTGCACCTACAGCAGAGTCTTTAGAACTCTGCTCATCGGTAACACTACCAGTTTGAACCCAGCGTTGAGACTGACCCCTGTAATCACCTACGTTGGTGAATTGATCGCCTCCACCGTCTGTGTCGTTTCCTTCAATGTGACCAGCGGCAGAAACTGCTGCCAAGTCATCCATAAATACCCGTGGTTGGTCATTGCTTGAAGCAATGGTAGGTAGCGAACCCTTGTATGGTGCAGTAGTTGCTGTATGAAGCATTGCATCAAGAACAAGTTCTTCGCGATTTGTGGTCAACCCGGAAGGTTGAGCATCTGTTGCTGTATCTAAATAAGCCATTATATTATATTATCGTAATTGTGATTTAAGTTTTCTTAAGTCGGCTGCGGCTTTTCGTCGCACCGCTATGTCTAAATTCCCGTCATGGGCAGTTTTATGTAATACAGATATTTGAGCTTGATTTGATGGTCTTCCTATACCGCCCTTTGGAATGCTATTGCTATTCTTCGATTTTGGCGCAGTACGTTTTGCTGGCTTGTTCTTAGAATCTCCGCTTTCCTGTAGTGCTGCGTGTGCATACACATCAATTAGCTTTGCTGCTAGTTCTGGTTGTTGAAATTTCAGAATCTCAAACTGAGGGTCGCTTAGATAGGACTCGTACTTTTCAGAAGCTTTACTTCCTTCTACAATGCCAAGAGTGGCCTTGTTAGTCTCAATCTTTACGTCTTCATCGTCGAATAACTTTTCAAGTTTACGAACACTTGCCTTCTGGGAGCGTAGCCCTTTTAGGGCCTTGCGGTGGTTGTCGCGCCATTCTTTAAGCTGCTTAAGTGGGTAAAACTGACCATCTTTTTCAACGCCTTTTACGTCCTGTCCAGATGCTTCGTCATACTTTTCCGTCTGCTCAAATGTCATACGATCACCCCATTCGGTGAGCATTTCGTCAATTTCCTCGATCTTCGTTTCAACTGCTTTGACTGTCCGTAATTCCGGAAATGGAAGGTCAGCACTCGGAGCAAGTTGAATAGCTGCTTCCTTGGCTTTTTCCGCTGATTCTAGCTTAGCTTTGAGTTCGCGAATTTCCTTTCTTTGTTTACCGATTGCCTTACCAGCTCCAGAACCAAGTTCAATAGCTAATTCTGCGCGTTGATCGTCATCGAGAGATTCTAAATCAAACTTTGAAAGAACTCCTTTATCTGCTTCCGATTCCTCCTCTTCGGCTATTTCCTCCACTTCTTCAACTTCCTCTTCGACTTCTGCCTTTGGTTCAGTTACTTCCGCTTCTGGTGTTTCGCCTCGATTCTTTGCTTGACGAGCCTCAACTTGTTTTTGAGCCTCCTCAATTGTCATCGGTGCATCTATTGTTACCGCCTGTATTTGTTCTGCGGCTTCAGGGGTATCCGCTGTATCTGTATCTGTCATAATCTACCTATTTACGGGAAAGGTGTTTACCGTTTAAAATACTATAGCATACAGTGTGACCATTATTTGCGCGTAAGATGCTTTAGACCGGAATCATCTAAAATTTCAACTTGAATAAATTGCGCTGCATGATGACATTTTTTATCAAAATTTGGGTCTGTCCGAGTCCATTGAATTGCAATTAGTTCATCGCGCCTAGACTCAAAATGATTGTAAAATGCAGCACCTAACTCTTGGTTCTCCGCGAAGTATCGTAGAACATCGTTCCAATCTTTAGATTTTACTTTATGCTGCTCCATTTGTGCCTTGGGTTACTGTTGAGTTCATTGCTGCTGGTGCTGTTCCTAAGCGGCCAATCTCCGCGTTTTGGCTTTGGTCGATCTGAAATTGCAACTGCTTCATGTATTCCTGTAATAGCTCTTGGAACACTATGTCTTGAGACACCTTAGCTTGACCAGATGGAGACTGTGCGTAATCAGCTACAATCTTCATGCGTGCTTGCGGTGCATTCTGCGGTGCGCCCATTGCGATTCCAGCTTGCATCTTAGTGATGTCGTCGGTAGTCTCCGCGATGATCTTAGCCGAACCTTGCTCAGATGGCGATGTAACCGATTCTGCAAGCATAGGGTCAATGCCACTCATAATCCAAAGGTTTTTCTTGTCTGAGTCAATTAGGCCAGATGGATCATTGAGCGAGTTGAGCACATCATTTGTATTCTTCAGCCAGTCTGGATCGTCATGTAGAGTATTGAAACTCACTTGAATGTCCATCTCAGTTTCTTCTTCGTCCTTGATGAACTCAGTCCCATCGCGAGTTCCAGTGACGCGGAAGAATAACTTCTCTGGCCCTTCTAGCTTGTACACTTCATACTCAGAGGCTAAAACACTTTGAGCGTGATACAAAAACTTATTAATCTCATGCTGGTTGCGCTGCTGGCTTAATGGGTTTTCTGGGTTTTGGCCAATATGTTCACTAGACTCGTCTGTAATTACTTTATCTAGGTTAATATTCGGGGTAAACTTAGAATCCTTAATGATAAACTCGGGCTTGCGGTTAGTAGGGCCATTACCTCTAGCCCCAGGCCCTACTTGCGAAAGATCAACTCCAGGCCCTCCCCACATCATAGGCGACACAGACCATTGCTGCTCGTCAATATAACCGTCACGAAGCACCTTCTTGGTCTTCTGTGCTGCCTTGAGTAGTTCTGGGAATGTTACCGAATCGTAAAGTG
>CAJQKX010000786.1 GCA_905479025.1 uncultured Paraglaciecola sp. | reverse complement strand
GCTTCATATTAGACAGTGCAATGATGAGCGCGCCATGCCCCCCCATTGAATGTCCGCCTATTGCAGATTTAGCTTTGACATTAAATTCTTTATTAATCAGGGCGGGTAACTCTTCAACAATGTAGTCGTACATTTGATAATGCTCATGCCAAGGTTCTTGGGTGGCATTAAGGTAAAACCCTGCTCCTAAGCCTAAATCGTATGCCGCATCTGCCGCATCAGGTACGTTATCGCCACGAGGACTGGTATCAGGCATGATCAGCATGATACCTAGTTCAGCCGCTACCCTTTGCGCGCCAGCTTTTGCAGAAAAGTTTTCATCAGTGCATGTCAGGCCACTCAACCAATAAAGCGCAGGTAACTTTTCGTCTTGGTTGACAATCGGTGGAATAAATACGCTAAACTGCATTTCGCATTTGAGTACAGCTGATTTGTGGCTGTAGCGTTTTTGCCAACCACCAAAACACTTATTAGCACTGAGTTCCGCTAATCTGCTTGCACCTTTGGTTGCAACTGTCATTAGAAATGCACCACTGTACGAATAGACTTGCCCTCATGCATCAAATCAAAAGCAGAATTGATCTCTTCTAATGGCATGGTATGTGTAATGAAGGTATCTAGTTCAAATTCACCGTCCATATAACGCTGCACGTAATCGGGTAATTGGCTACGACCTTTTACGCCACCAAAAGCGCTGCCACGCCAGACTCTTCCCGTGACTAATTGGAATGGCCGAGTGGATATTTCTTGCCCCGCTCCTGCTACGCCTATAATAATGGATTCTCCCCAGCCTTTATGACAACACTCTAATGCCGAGCGCATCACGTCAACGTTACCGATACATTCAAAGGAGAAATCTACACCACCCTCTGTCATATCGACTATGACCTCTTGGATCGGTTTGCCGTAGTCTTTAGGATTAATAACATCTGTCGCCCCTAATTGTTTGGCGATTTCGAATTTACCATCATTAATATCGATAGCTATAATGCGCCCTGCATTGGCCATTTTTGCGCCTATTATCACCGAAAGGCCAATGCCGCCTAAACCAAATACCGCAACCGTATCACCTACTTTTACTTTTGCAGTGTTGGTCACCGCGCCCATACCGGTTGTGACACCACAACCTAGCAAACACACTTTTTCTAGTGGAGCGTCTTTTGGGATTTTTGCTAAAGCAATTTCAGGTATTACGGTATGTTCAGCGAAAGTAGAGGTGCCCATATAATGATAAATGGGTTGTCCTTTAATAGAAAATCGACTGGTGCCGTCGGGCATCACGCCTTTGCCTTGTGTGCTGCGTATTGCCTGACACAAATTAGTTTTGCCTGATAGGCAGAACTTACACTTTCCACATTCGGGCGTGTACAAAGGAATAACATGATCACCTACTTCAACCAGTGTCACTCCTTCGCCAATTGCTTCAACAATACCCGCGCCTTCATGGCCTAAAATCGCGGGGAATAATCCCTCTGGATCATCACCAGATAATGTATATGCATCAGTATGACACACGCCGGTAGCAACTATTCTGACCAACACTTCACCTTTTTGTGGTGGTGCTAAATCAACTTCTTCAACTTTTAGTGGTTCACCAGCAGCCCAAGCAACCGCTGCGCGAGTTTTAATACTTTTCATTATTTGTCCTTAATTTATTCAGTCTATTGCCCGGATTGGGGCTATTATACCCATATGACCTAAAAACAATATCCGAGTAAGCGAATACTTTCGGCTTTCCAGAACACATTACTGATCTCATATCCTTCAGCACAAAGCTGCTCTTTTACTAGTCTTTGTTTTAAGCCTTGAGCGGCCTGATCTTCCAAGTCAAGTTTGGTTTGGTTGTTGGCTTGCATGGCTAATCTATTGGGCCTTTCTTGCAAAAAACGCTCGTCAGTTTTAAGTCGCTTTATTTTGGTACGACCATCGCGGAGTAACGATTCCTGAGATGTATTCTGCCAAGAAATGCCATAAACAAATTCAGTTTGCCCTTTATCCGTTACCCGAGAGTCAAATTTTTCATCTGTCATGATTGGCGGGGCATGACTAGCACATGCGCTAACCAATAAGCTGATAGTTAAGATTTTAAATAAAACGTGGTTTAACAAAATGTGATTTAACAAAAGGCACTCCATATTTATATTCAATGATGCTCATATTAAACAGGGTCAAAGAGGATCGCAATTTGTCATCTGCATTTAGGGAAAATCTATCAATCAGTTAACCATAAATGGGTGATGAAAGAGGGGAGTTATTACGCAACCGTATCAAGATATAAGTTCGCACACTATTGCAGCAAAGTATGAATGTAGTATTGTATTATTAATAGTGAGTCATATGGAATTTTAGCGCTTTTAAAAAAGCAGATCGGTATATTGGTTCTAAGTTGAACGGTGAGTGTTCAAACATTAGCAGCTAATAATCTTTATAATGTATTTTCAGTGGGTTATTCAGATGTCGAATTTATTCAAGAACCCGACAAAAACCTTGGCTATATAATGGTTTTGGTTATCAGTTTGACCCTCAGTGGTATGTTGAAGCGGGTTACCAAAAATTGATCCATAATACTT
>CAJQKX010000785.1 GCA_905479025.1 uncultured Paraglaciecola sp. | reverse complement strand
AAGCGGCAGTCACTAAAACACAGCAACGCATTAATTTAGGTAACGGCATTACCTTGTTTGATACACCAGGAATACTATGGCCAAAATTAGAGAATCCAAATAGTGGTTATCGATTGGCCTCTACAGGCGCCATCAAAGATACCGCTATGGAATATGACGACGTGGGCTTTTTTGCTGCAGATTATTTGATTAAAGCCTATCCAGAATTACTCAAATCACGTTTTGACTTAAAAAATATACCTGATACTGAAATTGAGTTTTTAGAGCTTGCAGCGACTCGTCGTGGCGCATTGATGACGGGTGGGCGGGTTAACTTGCATAAAATATGTGAGGTATTCATTAACGAATTACGATCTGGAAAACTGGGCCGTATTAGCCTTGAAACACCTCGGATGATTGAACAAGAAGTGATAGAAATGACTGAAGTGGCAGCTAAAAAAGCCGCGGCTAAAGTCGATCGTAAAGAACGCTTTAAAACAGGATCACTGACGCCTGATAAAAAAGACCGTAAAGAAAAACGCCAGAATGACAGGGCAGAGCAGTCGGCTCGTATGAAAAAACAATCAAGTCGAAGGAAATAGCTATGTCGGTTACACAGGGGCCTGATGCAAGATTGTAATTCTTGTGGTAAATGCTGTGTAAAATACAGTAATGGGGACTTGTCTGCATCCGATCAGGACATCGATATGTGGAAGCTGTTTAAGCCTGATATCGCTGCATATGTTAAAAAGGGTTTGATTTGGTTTTCACCGCAAAGTGGTAAACAATTATCTTTGTGCCCATTTTTGCGAAAAATTGACAACCCAAAAGAGCCTACAAAGACACATTATACCTGTGACATTTACTATGACCGTCCTGAAGATTGTCGTTTCTACCCAGTAACACTAAAACAGATGATAAACGATGAATGTGAGATGTTACAAGACAGGGATTTGCTAAACCCCAAACAGGCACAAGAAGACTTAGACCATTTGTTATCTGATAGCCGTCCAGCATTTGATTAAAGTTAAGAAGGTTGTCTAAAGAGGAGAAGATATTGGCTCAATCATGTGCGTAATATGCTACTCTTTGCACAATAATTTGAATCGTCCACCAAACCTATAATGTGGATGTGTCTCCATATACCTAATCTTGCAGTTTTTTTGGAGTGCCAGCAACACATGAGTATCTCATTTAGGCATTAGGTTTTAGCAAACAAAACAAAGAGCCACTTCACTCATCACTTGGCCGATAAATGTGTAGATAAGGCTTTTAGTGAGTTTGCTCGAAATAAATTAAATAAGCGTAATTCTGTGTGAATAAAAAGGGCTTACAAAAGCCCTTTTTTATTCAGTGTATTTGAGTTACGCAATTAATCCCAAATTCCCTTTTCAGATTTACCCTGTATCTCACAATCACCCGATTTGTATGTGATTTCTTTGCCACTGTCTCGTTTGGCAAAATAATCTTTACTGATTGAGACGATAGTGGGTGTCATCCAAACTAGCGCAGCAATATTGATAACCGTCATCAAACCTAATGCCATATCTGCCATTGCCCACACTTCTGGTAATGCGGCCATAGAGCCCCATAAGATCATCATTAGATAACCAGCTGTGTATGCTGCGCGGCCTGATTTGTTGTCAAGTTTAAACATATGCAAGTTACTTTCACCGTAAGCGTAATTAGCGACGACTGAGGTAAACGCAAATAAACTTATGGCTGCTGCGACAAAATCACCACCGACTTCACCTAAGTGCGAGCTCATAGCATCTTGTGTTAGGCGAATGCCCTCCATGCCTTCACCTGATGCACCGCCAGCTAGTAAGATAACGATTGCTGAACATGTGCAGAGGATCATGGTATCGATAAACACACCGAGCATTTGAACGTAACCTTGAGATACTGGGTGATTCGGATTAGGCGTGGCACTTGCTGCAGCATGAGGCACACTACCTGAGCCTGCTTCGTTAGAATATAACCCACGTTGTACTCCGTGTTTAAATGCTGCCCCCATTGCACCAGCGCCTGCTTCTTGGAGGCCAAAAGCCGAAGTAATAATGTCCCACAACATGGCGGGCACTAATTCGATATTTAAAAAGGTTATCGCTAGGGTCACCAATACATAAGTTACAGCCATAAATGGCACAACCCATTCTGCAAACTTTGCGATAGCACGTAACCCGCCAATCACAATTAATCCTGCTAAGACAATAATGACCATACCAGAATAATGGGTAGGGATTTCATAGGCATGATTAAGTGCGTCGGTAATAGTATTGGCTTGTACAGCACTGAATATAAAACCGTAACCCAAAAATAAGAACAGTGAAAATATGACGGCCAACCAACGTTTGTTTAAACCCTGTTGAATATAATAAGCGGGGCCACCACGATATTCGCCATTTGCATCTTTTACTTTATAGAGTTGACCGAGCACACTTTCAGCAAAACCTGTGGCCATACCAAGGATAGCGATAACCCACATCCAAAAAATGGCACCAGACCCACCTAATGATATCGCGACTGCCACCCCAGCTAAATTACCTGTACCCACTCTAGCGGATAAACTGGTGCATAACGCTTGAAAGGAGCTGATCCCCGCCGCATCACTTTTGGTGCTGCCTTTCATCACCGAAAACATATGACCAAAATGACGGATTTGGATAAAACCTAACTTTACAGAAAACCAGACACCAGCGGCTAATAACATGTAGATCAATATCTGACCGTTACCCCAAAGAATGTTATTGATAAAAGCGACAATTTCGTTGATCAAAGTTTGGCTCACATGAATTTGGATTGATGTTGGAAGTCTGCCGTTTAATGGCATTTATGTCTAGGGTACAAAGCAAATCAACACAAACAAAAAAGCCAAGCAAACGCTTGGCTTTTTCAAAGTATCTATGAATATCAGATTATGACATTTCATAAACTAATAATTAAACAAGTACTCATATGTATGGCTGGGGTAGCTGGACTTGAACCAACGAATGACGGGATCAAAACCCGTTGCCTTACCACTTGGCTATACCCCAAGAGTATAGATAACAGTTACTAGTTATCTAATTTAAAAAAAATTTAAATAAATTATAACTCTTTTATAAAGAAGCTTAATTCTAAAAATTTTCAAATATTAATAAGTTACCGAAATTTCTTATTAATATTTACTGGATAATGTATAAACGATAAATTTCAAAACTGAAATATAAACAGCTAGTTTGAACATTATTACATTAAATTACACCAGTAAAAATGGCTGGGGTAGCTGGACTTGAACCAACGAATGACGGGATCAAAACCCGTTGCCTTACCACTTGGCTATACCCCAACAATATCCTACAAATGGTGCGGAAGGAGAGACTCGAACTCTCACGCCGTGAAGCACTGGAACCTAAATCCAGCGTGTCTACCAATTCCACCACTCCCGCATACTTTTATCTTATACAAAATAAAAGTGGTGGCAACAGCGGGACTCGAACCTGCGACCCCATCATTATGAGTGATGTGCTCTAACCAGCTGAGCTATGTTGCCACTTAATCACTCCGTCTCCGAAGTGGCGCGTATTATGCTGATCTAGCTTTTTGTCGTCAACCGTTTTATGACATTAAAATGTCTGTTTGGTTAGATACTAAGCAAGTGACAGCGGAAATGGAGTCGTTGTAGGTAAATGTAGGTGGTTTTGGGAATATCTTCTGTTAATTAATTAGCATAACTTTATATGCAACTTGCAGGTTTTTTATTTTTAAGGAGAAAAATTGAGGATGCGCTGACGTCTATTGTCCTCTATAAATTTTTTCACACAGTATTCATGCAGTACGATTTATTTACTCGTCAACCCCTGACGTTTAGCCTACAAAAACCAGCCAATTATAGGTGTGCTTTGGGTCGAGTTTAGAATAAGAAAAAAAGAGTAAAACACAGACTCCGCCTGTTTTATTAAGTGGGTTTTTATACAATTATAATAGAAAACCGTGAAAGGTTTGCGTTTTCAATGGGCATAATTGGCCATTAAAGTTCTCACTACTGCAGAAGTGGTATCGTATACCACTATTTTAGATATGTTTTATTTTTACCCCAACTTCCGACTAATAAACTGTTAGGGATTAAAAAATGGATTTCCTATCCTTTGGACAACACATCATGACCAGCACTTCTACACCTTTGAATTTTATTATCATTGGTGCTCAAAAATCGGGAACGACAAGCTTGCATCAATATCTGAAGCAACACCCTTCCATTTTCATGAGTCACCAAAAAGAAACCCAGGTTTTTCTGAACGACACGAATGAAATCAACCCCTATGCAGTTGTTGAATCAGATTTTTATGGGTGCAGCAACCAAAAGAAAAGAAGGTTCCTCAACAATCAGCAGATTCTCCAAAACATGCTTAAGGGGCATCAAGATGAGCCTTTTATAGGAGAAACATCTCCTTATTATACAACCGCACCATCGGGCGGGCTCGAAGCACCTAAGAATATTCACGATAGCAATTCTGGAATGAAACTTATTTACATAATTAGAAATCCAATAGAGAGGATTGTATCTAATTATTTACATG
>CAJQKX010000784.1 GCA_905479025.1 uncultured Paraglaciecola sp. | reverse complement strand
CCACCCAAGTAGCAGAAGGTGATAATTACAGTTTCACCCCAACAGTGAGCGACGTTGATGTGGATGACGTTACGACCTTTAGTATCAGTGGCAACCCTCAGTGGATGCTCTTTAACAATAAGACAGGAGCAGTCTCAGGTACACCAATACAAGCGGATGTTGATGTTACAAGTGATGTGACTATTACCGTGAACGACAACTCCGGCGCTGACAATGCAAAGGATAGCATTAGCTTTAATGTCACTGTGAGTAACATTAATCAGGCACCAGAAGCGGTGGCAGATAGTTTTGTGTTTGACCTTAATAACAAAAATACCTACACCTTGAATGTACTCAGTAACGATACTGATGTTGATGGAGACGCATTATCTATCACCGGTGCCAGTGCCAGTATTGGTAGTGTAACGATTGATGGTGCGAGTCTTATATTCATGACACAAGCGGGTTTTGTCGGACAGGTGGAAATCACTTATGCCATCACTGATGGTAACGACACCTTTGTTACCACTACTGTAGATGTTTTGATTGAGGGTGATTCGAATCAAAGTGCCCCGATTATCACAGCTCCGGCAGCTGTAGAAGTTGATGCAATAGGCTTATACACCCGAGTTGAATTGGGTGTGGCGACGGCGACTAACCGCTTTGGGCAGCCAATACCTGTATCATTAGTCGCTAGTCAGCCACTATTTAGACCCGGTAACAATATTGTCTATTGGCAAGCAGAAGATAGCCAAGGTCTCAAAAGTGTGGCAAGTCAATCTGTCGTTGTGTACCCACTAATTAGTATGAGTCAAGATAAAACGTCAGTAGAAGGGACTTCACACGATGTGAGGGTTTTCTTAAACGGCCCGTCACCTATTTACCCTGTCATTATAGGTTATAGCGTGAGCGGCTCAGCTGATGATAACGACCATAACCTTATTTCAGGCGAAATTGTTATTGAATCTGGAGAGGTTGGTAGCATTAGTTTTGATGTTTTAGCTGACGACATGTCAGAAGAGAGTGAAACGTTGACCATTACACTCGATGATACGCTTAACCTTGGCGCTAAACCTGCTCATACCTTAACGATTGTTGAACAAAATATTGCACCACAAGTGACTTATAGTGTGACGCAAGACAATGAACAGCGTTTTTTAATTGAAAACAATGCGGGTGAAGTGGTTATTCAAACTGAGGTTTTTGATAGTAATACGCCTGATACACACCAGTATCAATGGCTAAATAGCGAGAGTTACTTGGTCGATGTTGACAATGATGAGACCACTTACACTTTTGATACCACAGGGTTAACAGCAGGTATTCAAACATTGACGTTAGTGGTGACAGATAATGGTGATAAGCCTCTATCCACAGAAACCAATATTTATCTTGAGATTACCGATACCTTAGCTGTATTAACTGACATCGATAGCGATGGCGATTTAATTCCTGACAATGAAGAAGGGTTTGGCGATGATGATTTTGATGGTATTCCTAATTATCTTGATGTACCAAGTGCATGTAATGTCATGCCACAGCAAGTTAGTGAGTCACAAGCCTTCCTTGTTGAAGGTGAAGCAGGCGTATGTTTACGTAAAGGCGCAACGGTAGCCAATAACAAAAGCGGCGGCCTTGAACTGTCGCCTGATGAAGTGCCAAACGATGAAGAAACGCTTAATGTCGGTGGTTTATTCGACTTTATCGCTTATGGTTTACCCCAAGCAGGTCAAAGCTTCAATCTAGTGCTACCTCAACTCCAACCCATACCTGCCAACGCATTGTATCGGAAGCTTACGCCAATAAATGGCTGGGTTGATTTTGTTGTTGATGTTAATAACCAGGTTTCTTCAAGCCAAGGATACTATGGCTTTTGTCTTCCTCCTGGCGATGCGAGCTGGTCAATAGGGCTAAACGAAGGCCATTGGTGTGTACAGTTAACGATTGAAGATGGTGGGCCCAACGATGATGATGGTTTAGCTAACGGGAGTATTAATGATCCTGGTGGTGTATCAGTGATGTTAACCGACAATACCCCCCCTGAAGCACAGGCGGATATTGTTAGAGTTAAAGGTAATGAATCATTAATCATTGATGTCTTGAGCAATGATTCAGATGCCGACGGCGATATGCTTAATATTAGCACCGTTAACGTTACGTTTGGCGTTGTGACCATTACATTTGACAATCAATTAAGTTACCAAAGTCAGACTGATTTTATTGGCGAAGATAGCCTCGTTTACACTGTTTCTGATGGTAATGGTGGCAGCGCCAGCGCCACGGTAAATATTACTGTCTATGGCAATGATGGGCCGATTGCGGTAAATGATAGCGCCAATACAGATGATCGAACTCCGATAGATATTAATGTTTTAGGCAACGACAGCGATACTGATGGTGATAATTTAACGGTTGTCAGTGCAACAGTGGATGAAGGTAGTGTGGCGATTAATGGCGATAATACTCTAACGTACACGCCTGTTAGTGGCTTTGTAGGTGCAGCCACCATTATTTATATCGTCGATGACGGACAAGGCGCACAAGCAACGGCACAAGCAATAGTGAATGTTAAAACGTATATAAGCATTACGGTAAACAAAAAATCTAGTGGTGGCAGTTTAACTCTAATGCTTTTCGCTTTGATGGGGCTTGTTTTATACCGTTTGCTTTGTCAGCGACTTCATCAGCAGCTTTGTCAGCCCCAACGTGCGCAACAACCGTTTGTAAATCGGTGTGATGCTTTCATAGCTTCTTATTTGTGAGTTTGGGGTAGTAATTAATGTTTCTTGGATTCAAATAATAAGTGCATAACTTGAACGGGTAGAAAAAGCGGTCAGCTGAATATATGCTAATCGCTTTTTCTCTGGCAAGAGATGCAACAATGAAAACATATAAACAACTGACCTATGAACAACGATGCCAGATTTATGCTTTAAGTAAAACAGGTATGAGTCAAAATAAAATTGCCAAACAACTAAAGGTTAGTCAATCAACCATTAGCAGGGAGTTTTCCCGTAATACAGGCAAACGAGGCTATCGTTTTAAGCAAGCTCAAACATCGACAGACACACGCCGATTAGCCGCATGTAAAACCATTAAAATGACAACAGCACTCATTGCATTAATTGAGTCAAAACTTACTGCGAGATGGAGTCCAGAGCAGGTTTCTGGGTGGCTTAGGGAGGACCAGAGCATCGATATTAGTTATGAAACTATTTATCAGCACATTTGGTCTGACAAAAAAAGTGGTGGCTATTTATTCCAATATTTACGTAGAAGAGGTAAAGCTTATCAATCACGTAGTAAGGATAAACAAGCCGGCAGAGGGTTTATTAAGAGCCGTATAAGTATTGATGAGCGCCCAGATGTTGTTGATGATAAAAGTAGAGTGGGTGATTGGGAAATTGACCTGGTTATTGGCAAAGGGCACAGTGGCGCACTGGTTACGATTGTAGAGCGGAAAACGAGCTTTACCGTTTCGACACGAATAGATGACAAATCAGCAAAAACAGTCACAGCAGCCACCATGGCTTTATTAGCGCCATTTAAAGGCGCGGTGCTAACGATCACAGCAGATAATGGTAAAGAACTTGCGTACCATGAACAGATGACTGAAAGTTTGAAATGTGATGTTTATTTTGCAGACCCTTATTGTTCGTGGCAACGAGGGCTGAATGAAAACACCAATGGCCTATTACGACAATATTGGCCGAAATCAACAGACTTTAAAAAGGTATCGCAATCAGCCATTTGGGATGTAATAGTCAATCTCAATGATAGGCTAAGAAAGAAACTAAATTATAAAACGCCAGCCAAACTGATGGCTGAATACATGGTGGCTATAGCTGCTTAGGGGTTATGCACTTCAGACTTGAATCTGCCAAGATAAAAATTAATATTTTATCAGAGTTTTAATTTATACTAATGCCTTGGATATGAGCCTGTTAGCCAAAAAGCTAAAATCGTCTATACAACGAAAAGTCTATTTATTGAGCATTAAGTAATAAAGGATCACAGTTGCCCCCTTTTGTTAAAAATGACATTTATCTTGTTGAATTAACCTCGCAATTATAAAAAAAATATTGAGGAAAAAATGAAAAGAGCACTTATTACCGGTGTAACTGGTCAGGACGGCTCCTATTTAGCCGAGCTATTATTAGAAAAAGGATATGAAGTGCACGGGATTAAACGTCGTGCGTCTTCGTTTAACACCCAGCGTGTCGATCATATCTATGAAGATGTGCATATCCAAAATGCCCGCTTTAAGTTGCACTACGGTGATTTGACTGATTCATCCAAACTTATTCGTATTATGCAAGAAGTAGAGCCTGACGAGGTCTACAATTTAGGTGCGCAGTCTCATGTAGCGGTGTCGTTTGAAGCACCAGAGTATACGTCTGATGTAGATGCCCTTGGTACCTTGCGTTTACTCGAAGCTATTCGCTTTTTGGGCCTGGAAAAGAAGACGAAATTCTACCAGGCCTCTACTTCTGAGCTTTATGGTAAAGTGCAAGAAATTCCGCAAAAGGAAACCACTCCGTTTCACCCTCGTTCACCTTATGCTGTTGCCAAAATGTATGCTTACTGGATAGCGGTAAATTATCGTGAGTCTTATGGCATTTATGCCTGTAACGGTATTTTGTTTAACCACGAGTCACCGCGCCGGGGTGAGACCTTCGTTACTCGTAAAATTACGCGTGCTATCGCTAATATTGCACAGGGTGCAGAAAAGTGTTTGTTCCTAGGTAATATGGATGCCCTTCGTGATTGGGGTCATGCCAAAGATTACGTACGTATGCAGTGGATGATGTTGCAACAAGACCAACCCGAAGATTTTGTTATTGCCACAGGCAAACAAATTTCGGTGCGTGAGTTTGTACGTATGTCAGCTGAAAATGCCGGTATTACCTTAGAATTTAGCGGTGAAGGTGTCGATGAGATTGCAACCGTTACTGCTGTGACTGTCGAAGATGCGCCAAGCGTAAAAGTAGGTGATATTATTGTTAAAGTTGATACACGTTATTTCCGCCCAGCAGAGGTCGAAACCTTATTGGGCGACCCAAGCAAAGCCAAAGAAAAGTTAGGCTGGGTACCAGAAATCACTGTTGAAGAAATGTGTGTCGAAATGGTGAAGCACGACTTGGACAAAGCCAAGCAACATGCCTTGCTTAAAAAGCATGGTTTTGATGTGGCGCTACCTAAAGAATAGTTCACCCTGCCACAAAGGATACCTGGTGACGCACACAGAGAGAATGATTTCTAATGTTTTTTATTCAGTGAGCTCTGTGACCTCAGTGCTCAAGTGGATTTTGGTTAAGTTACCCTAGTAATTTCGGTAGTTAAGTTGTTGAAGAACAGTGTGGAAATAGTAAAACACGACTTGGACGAGACAAAACAGCATGATTTTGTGGTCCCGTTGCCAGAAGATAACACTATTAACCCTGTTGGCTCGCATGGAGAGTCATCAACCATCAGGAAAATACCTTGCTAGATAAAATTATGCGACAGACGTTTGTTGTTTCATTAGCGGAAGATGAAAACCTACGAAGTCATATACGTAAGCACTTTGATGAAATTGGAATAAAAAAATATAGCTTTGTTGAAGCTACTCTACCCACTGCAGATTCTGTAAAAAACCTTTACGTTAAAGGAAGGGTCGCCACGTACCCCAATTGCTTTAGGTGCTATCAAAATAGTTGCGACTGTGGTAATAACATCATCATTCCTCATCAGGTAGCTAATTGGTTATCCTTTGTCGAAACGTGGAGGAAAGTAGCAAACTGTGACGGGTGGTCTTTGATATGTGAGGATGATGTTTTATTTTACGAAGAAGCAATTCCTAAACTCAATCAGTTTATGAGTGAGCATGTAGCAATATTACCTCAAAGCCCCGTGCTACTGAGGCTCGCTAACTCCGGTTTAGATGCTAGTGTATCTCTGGAAGGCCTTGAAGCCTTGTCACTAAGTCAGCGGACCGTAATGAGCAATGTCGCTCATATAATGAATAAAGAGATGGCGATTCACCTGCTGGATAAATTTGATCCCATAGAGACCACCTCTGATATTTGGGTGCACAAACTAATCGCTGAGGATACAGGCGTCGTCGACCT
Organism: uncultured Paraglaciecola sp.; assembly: GCA_905479025.1. Next base: position 446 of record CAJQKX010000784.1, on the reverse strand, counting down.
GACGGTAGAGCCTCTGATTGCAACTGATTTGTCTTATAACAAGGAGTTTGCGCGTTTTACTTCGCGTATACACCCCAAGGGAATTGATGTAGCGGATATTGATAGGGCAAACCGTCATGTTAAAAGAGTTACTTCTGATAAGGAGTATTTGACGCTATTAGAATCATGGTTGGGAAACAAAGCAAGTGCAGAAAAATGTCTCGTAAATAGTAGTTTACGTTCTCTTTGCCGAAATCAAATTGATCTCATAGCAAAACTTAGCCCTGAACAACCTAAACGAAAATATTCGGGCCAACTCGATGCAGCACTTGAGAAAGAGTATGGCTTTCGTAACACTTTTGAAAAATGGACAAGTGTTGATAAAGACAATAATCCTATTCCATGGATGACTTATAGTGCTATTTTTTATCTACAACAGTTAAACCTTAAAAACAGCAATGTTTTTG
>CAJQKX010000783.1 GCA_905479025.1 uncultured Paraglaciecola sp. | reverse complement strand
CTGCCTACTGCTTCCATCGCGGTTAAAATATCACTAACTAAATCGCCGCCGCCAATCGCATCAAAGGCAAGGGTGGCACCGGTTGCTTCAATCGCATTATACAAATCCGCTTTAAAGGTTGGGCTTGAAGAATCGCAAATATGTTTAGCACCAATTGCTTTTAAAATATCGGTCTGTTGTTGATTACGCACAACATTGACTAAAGGTACGTCTTCAGCCAAGCAAATTTTATTCAGCATTTGTCCCAAAGCGGACGCTGCAGCGGTATGCACTAATCCAGAATGTCCTTCCATGCGCATGGTCTCAACCATACCTAACGCCGTGAGTGGATTAACAAATGATGATGCGGCATCTTTAGCTGTGGTGCCTTCGTTATGTACAATACATGCCTGCATAGGCACACAACAGTATTCGCTATAAACAGCCCCAGATAATACCCCCACTGTTTTACCCATTAACGCCTGTGCAGCAGGATGATCGCCAGTGGCAACGACAACGCCGGCACCTTCATTACCTATAGGTAACACTGAATCTAAACGTGACTTAATACGCGGTAAAATACCTTTGTGAACAGGTGCAGACATGACTTTATTGTCTGCGTCATAACTGGCTTCCGCTAAATTGGCTGGGCCAAACATTGGCCACATATCTGATGGATTAATTGGGGCTGCTTCGATGCGAACTATCACTTCATGAGGTTTAGGTGTAGGTACATCCCGTTCAGTTAGGGATATGTTAAGTTGTCCATCTGACGTTATTTCGGTAAAGAGTTGTTTTGATTTTTTCACTGTTGTTAATTCTCCTGTTGAGGTAAAAATGCCCAGCAACCCCACACATTTCTTTGAAGATTGCGCAGTTGTTGAGGTGGTGTGTTTAGATCTATTTTTTTTAGGTCTTATTGTGCAAAATACAGTATGGGTTCAACACTAACGTATACCAAGATGTTGCAACATTTTATTAGTGAACATATCTAGATAATTGATATGTATGGTCAGAGTTGGTTAAGACGTTAGAAATGGCATTTGATTATTGGCTTAAGTAATATCAATTATTTTTTCTGAAGTTTTAGGCATGGGATTACCCGTCCTGCTTCTCATTATAGGTTAGATTTATTCCGCTTTTTCTTTTCAGCTAAATCATCTTTACCCCAAGACATTGCTAATGGTCCGCACGCTAAATACCTTAAAATATTGCAAAACATATGAATATGTAAATTGAAACACTCCCATGGCTTTTCGAGAAGGCTAAGAGAGTTAGGTCAAGGCAAAATAGAATTGTTGGTTGGGTTGCAGCGTGAGGATGACAAACAAGATGAAATGGTTTACCTCAAGCTGAGTCATGAAACATTAAGACATACGTTTTTTGTCATTAAAACGAATAAAGATAAGTGACAGTGTTTTATCGATATTAAAAAATATGAATGTTGGTATCACTCGTTATGCAAAATATTTTAAGCAGTCTAACCAATCGACCGACATGATCATGGTTCCTGTATCGCCCCTCAGGCAATAATCGAGGTGTTAAAAAGGGAAAATTAATATTTTTGTTCAAATTCAATAATGTGTGATGCCACCCGTTACTTATTTTGGGCTGTAAAATGAGATTGTTTTAGTGGATTATATATTTATAGAAGTCCATAAACATTATGTGACCATAAGTGAAAATTCGCCATTTAGTGATAACAACGTTACTTAAGTATTTACCGGAGCAAGATGAAGATAAAACTATACCAAGTGGATGCTTTTGCTAATAAGGTGTTTGAAGGTAATCCCGCTGCGGTATGCCCTTTAGAAAACTGGTTGCATGACTCTCTTTTGCAAAAAATTGCAGAGGAAAATAATTTATCAGAGACAGCATTTTTTGTTCAGACAGACAAAAATATTGAACTTCGATGGTTTACACCTTCAGAGGAAGTGAATTTATGTGGCCATGCCACTTTGGCCGCTGCTTATGTATTGTATGAATATGGCCATTTTTCTGCACCGAGGGCCATTTTTGATACCAAAAGTGGGCAATTGGTTGTGACTAAAATTGATGCTGGTTTCAGTATGGACTTCCCCGCGTCTATGCCTCAATTAGTCGAACCGCCTGCAGCATTATCATTAGGGTTAGGCAAAATAAAAGCCCAAACAATATTGGCGGGATTTGATTATGTGGTGGTGTTGGATAGTGTAGAAGAGGTCATAGATCTTAATCCTGATTTTTCTCAATGGTTAAATCTTGATTTAAGGGGAGTGGTTGTCACGGCAAAAGGCACGGATGTTGATTTTGTCAGTCGGTGTTTCTTCCCAAAATTAAGCGTCAATGAAGATCCCGTTACTGGTTCAGCACACTGTGAATTAGCGCCTTATTGGGGGCAGCGCCTTGGTTTATCTGTTCTATGTGGACGACAACTATCCCAAAGGCGTGGGCTAGTTCACTGTAAACTAGTTGAAGACAGAGTTATTTTAACTGGTAATGCAGTGGAGTACATGTCGGGTGAAATAAACGTATAGCACTTCTCAAACCACATTTTTGATTTTTGTGCCTCTATTGGCCATTTAATGTATATTTAATGGCCAATCTAAGCTGATTAAAATTTCAGGGAATTAAGTCACCATGCTTGAAACACTTTCGTCAATGACTTCCAAAGTCCCTTGGTTAAAGCCTATAGTTGTGATGATAGGTTTGACATGCTTCGCTATATTCTGCTCTTCTTTATTTAATATTGGGTACTACAATGATGAGGTGTACCTGATCCCTAGTTTGGCTGGTTTCATTTGGAGTTTGTTACTTTTTATTATGCTCAATACCTTTGTCAATATCCCTATTAAGTCAGATCACAAGGTTGGGTTTCTCAGCAAGATAAAATATTGGTTTGTGAGGTTGGGATACAGCATATTGACAGTCCTTTTTTTGTTGTTGACAGTCGCAGGATTGATTTTAAGCTTCAGATTATTCAATGTTTGGTTTGCAAGCTAAGTTCAATGAATACAGGAGATGCACAGATGACTAGATTGTGATTTTTTGGATTCATAAAAAAGCCACTTAGAAAGTGGCTTAATCAAAATTTAACAATTCGCTATGTTTAATAACTAGCGTTACCCGGTGTTCTTGGGAAGGCAATCACATCACGGACATTCTGCATGCCTGTCACGTAAGCCACTAAGCGTTCAAAACCCAATCCAAAGCCAGAGTGGGGAACAGTGCCGTATTTTCGTAAGTCACGGTACCAACTGTAGTCATCTGGATTTAGATCCATTTCTGCTAAACGACGGTCGAACACGTCAAGACGTTCTTCACGTTGCGAGCCACCAATGATTTCACCAATGCCTGGTGCTAATACGTCCATAGCGGCTACCGTTTTGCCATCGTCATTAATGCGCATATAGAACGCTTTAATGTCTTTTGGATAGTTTTGCATGATAATGGGTGCGCCAATGTGTTCTTCGGCTAAGTAACGCTCGTGCTCTGAGGATAAATCTACTCCCCAACTCACAGGAAATTCAAACTTTTTACCGCAGTTTTGCAAAATCTCTATGGCTTGTGTGTAATCCATACGTACAAAATCTTGGTCAATGACTTTTTCTAAACGAGATATGGCTTCTTTATTAATACGCTGGGCAAAAAAAGCCATATCGTCGGGACGTTCTGCTAATACTGCTTTAAATACATATTTCAGTAAGTCTTCAGAAAGTTGGGCAATGTCGGCTAAATCAGCAAAGGCTACTTCAGGTTCGATCATCCAAAATTCGGCCAAATGGCGACTTGTGTTGGAGTTTTCAGCTCTAAAAGTAGGGCCAAAGGTATAAATTTTTGACATGGCCGTGGCGTAGGTCTCGCCATTTAACTGACCTGATACTGTTAGAAAGGTTTCTTTACCAAAAAAGTCTTGGCTGTAATCTACTTTGCCTTTTTCAGTCTTAGGAATATTTTGCATATCTAAAGTCGAAACTCTAAACATTTCACCAGCGCCTTCGGTATCGCTTGCTGTTAAGATTGGCGTACTTACCCAGCAATAACCTTGTTCATAGAAAAAACGGTGAATGGCTTGAGATAAACAGTTACGCACACGTGTAACCGCGCCGCCTAAGTTGGTTCTGGCACGTAGATGTGCATGTTCACGTAAGTATTCAAGACTGTGGCGTTTAGGTGCCATAGGATAAGTGTCTGGATTTTCTACCCAACCAATTATTTCAACTGTTGCTGCTTCAATTTCTAAGGATTGACCTTGACCCTGTGATTCCTTCAAAGAACCTGATACCACCAGCGAGCAACTCGTAGTAAGCTTTTGGATATCAGTATAGTTTTCGATGGAACTAAGTGCAATCACCTGAATAGGGTCAAAACAGCTACCATCGTGAAGCGCAATAAAAGACAAACCTGCTTTTGAATCACGGCGAGTACGCACCCACCCTTTAACTGTAACTTGGTCACCAACTGAATATTTACCGGCAAAAATGTCTGCCACCGGGGCGTGCGCCATTTACTTCTCTCCAATTATTGGGATATCGATCCCGTGATCATTTAATATATAAACCGTTTCCAAAGCTTAAGAAAAAGTACAATCTGTAAAATCAAATCTACTGAATTTTGCTAAAAGCGACATAAGAAGACAAAAAATTACTCTTGAAACTTTGGATACAGCCGAAAAAGTCACAAATTGACTGCAATTCTGCATGCAGTTTACTTGGCTAATTTCACAAGAGTGTAATCTTACTCAGGTAGCGCCTAGACTCAAGAAAAATCGACAATAAAGCTAGTATAATTAAGTATATGAAAATCATAGTTTAATCATCAAAACCGGTTCCAAACAGAAGAAAGTCATCAAGAGAAAATGATAGGTTTTTTCAATGCATGGTATTTATCACTGTTTTGGGTTGTTTTGGGTTGTTTTGTGTTTATTGCTGTGCTGTTAGTGTTTCATGATTCCCGCCCCGAATTTGTTTCTGGGGTGCAAGGATTTTTGGGGATAGAAGGGCGTTAAAAATGGTCTAAAACACTCACAATATGTTTAGTCGGGTTATTATCGCAGTGTGTGATCATAAGTGTGGCGGTATTGATAATGAAACGCAGGCGCAATCGCCGAGACAAAGTTCATTTTGGTATTAATGGTTATGTGCTGAAGTGTTCTGCTGAAGTGTTCTGCTGAAGTGTTCTGCTGGAGGGAGTCTTGAGAGAGTCTAATCATTTTATATTTCGAATTCAATGCACCTTAACCACCCACCGTTTTAATTATTTTTAAGTGGGTTAATAATTACCTTTGGATAAGCACTGTTTGGTGATTTGATACTTTAATGCCATTCACTTTGAAAAATGACTTTGCAGTGATACTGACGTCAGCTGAAAATTGAGTGATATTTTGTTTTTCAGTTTATGTAAGACTATGTGCTATTAACGTTGAGCCTATACCTTGTTCCTGATAGCAGTAATGGCATAAGAAATGGTCGATATTACCACTTGGTTGTAAATCACTGTAACCCACAATTTTTTCTTTAACGTACACGTAAGAGCTGAGTATAGCTAGCTTGTTAATCCACAAGAATTTGTCAAATAATGCAGGTGCCCAAGTGTCTAATTGCTTATGAGAGTGATAGTGAGCATTAACATGATGCACGGTTTGATTGAAAAGTTGCCATATTTCATGTTATTCACCAAGATGATGCTCAGTTATTTTTATTGATAATTTTACCTAAAGTCAGGACAGTAAAATGCCTCATTGTGTTATTGAATATTCTAAAAAAATAGAAAATGTTTTGCCTATTAATGACTGACTGAGTGAGTGAGTGCGTGTGGTGCACAGTAGCGTATTTGCATCGGGATTATTCGAAGAAGCTTCTATTAATTCGCGTGCAATTGAATTTGCTTATTATCAAACAGGTTTATCCGATACGTCCTTTATTCACATCACATTGAAAATATTGCAGGGTAGAAATCATCAACAGAAAAAAGACCTGACCAAGTTAGTATTGGATAAAATCAGTGAAATTATAGCACGACCTCTTTCACTATCTGTTGAAGTCATGGATGTTGAGAAAGTGAGCTACAAAAAAAATAGTGATTCAGTGAGGCTGTTTAAAAAGGCTGTTGAACCTAGATTAAGACTCTCGTAACTTCTGTTTAAAAATTTTGCCACTGTCTTCCCTTGGGAGTTTCTGATGTATATCGAGCTTTCTAGGAAATTTAAAACGAGCCAGTTTGCTATCTAAATATTCATGCATTTGCTCAAGTGTGATTATTTTTCCTGGTTGACATTGTACAGCAGCCACAACCATCTCTCCGAACTCAGGATGGGGTGACCCATAGATAGCACAGTCGACTATGTCATTCATTTGGATTAATACGGACTCTATTTCGAGTGGAAAGATATTCGCGCCACCTGAGATAATCATGTCTTTTTGACGGTCATTAATAAATAAATATCCCTCCTCATCTAAAAAACCAATATCACCTACCGAAATATAGTTTTGATAAGTATATTCGCTGCTATCACCGTCAAAATTGGTGTAATCAAATTTACCAAACATAGGTAAGTCGACATATATTAATCCTGATTGTTGTGTGCCTAATTCTTGTTTATTTTCATTCAATATTTTGATTGCGCCACCTGCAACTACCTTACCTACTGACCCGGGTTTCTCTAATGCCTCAGAGGATGATATTAAGGTCATGAACCCAATTTCGCTCGCCCCGTATGACTCATAAAATATTGGACCAAACCACTCTATCATGGCTTTTTTTATATCTGCCGGACAAGGTGAACCAGTGGAAAGTGCATATTTTAGTGAGCCCAAGTTATATTGTTCACGAATAGTTTGCGGTAATTTTAATAATCTAATCATCATAGTAGGTACGATATAAATATGTGTGATGTTGTATTTGTCTATTGCGGCCAGAAAGTGTTCAGGATCAAATTTAGTCGAAATATAAATATCCACGTCTGATGCTGCTAGGCTGCAGAGGGTTAATGTATTTGGAGCACTATGGTAAATAGGCGCAGCAAGATAAAATCGGTCATTTTTGGTTAATTGCATTAAGGAACGTGATAGGCCTTGGTACACAATATATTTATCAGTATCGCCGTCTTGTGCCCTGCGTTTAATGCCTTTGGGTCTACCAGTACTGCCAGATGTATAGGCGAACATACCTTTAAAGGGTTTAGGTTGAGTATCAATTTGCACGGCTGCTTGCAATGCTAACTCAAGATCCAAGGCTATGTCAGATGCACTGCTGCGTGCGTTAACATCAATTTGATAACTTTCTGCAACTTCTGGTGGTGTGGGAAAAGTGGTAAGCAATACCTTTGGCAAATTTTTTTCATTAAGCTGGTGAGCTAGATCTTTATGTGCAATCAATACTTTTGCACCAGAGTCTTCAATAATGTGTTCAATTTCAGTGGCAACAGAATGCCAGTTCAGAGGCACAAAGTAGCTGCCTAAGTATCGACAAGCTTGAATGACT
>CAJQKX010000782.1 GCA_905479025.1 uncultured Paraglaciecola sp. | reverse complement strand
AACGCCCCTATTTGTGATGTTAGATGGTACATGGCGTGAAGCGAGTAAAATGTTTAAAAGCCCATCTTTTGCACCATTACCGGTCTTGAGTATCCAGCCTAAAAAAGCCTCGTCTTATCAACTACGTGAAGCCGCACATGAGCATCAACTGTGTACCGCAGAAGTAGCCATTGAGGTATTAAAAATGACAGATGATAATCATGCTGCAGAAGCCCTTGGTGAATATTTTCACCAATTCAAAAAAGCCTATATTGCAGGTAAGGCGCACTTGACCCTTCTTTAGGTCTGTTCGACGTTCCAGCCGAGCTTTACGATTAGGCGCATACCTTATTCCAATTTAGCCCGATAATTTAAACACTTCTGTTTGAACTCTTAATACACAACGGGCTAAAGTTAATAAAATAAAATCTCATGATTACGGAATACGCTCAACATGAAACTAGAATCCTTAGCCTTACACCATGGTTATACTTCAGAAGCAACCACCAAAGCAGCTGCTGTACCTATATACCAAACCACATCATATACTTTTGACAACACTCAGCATGGCGCAGATTTGTTTGACCTGAAAGTACCAGGTAATATTTACACGCGGATCATGAACCCAACTACGGCTGTTCTTGAAGAACGAGTGGCGGCTATGGAAGGTGGAATAGCTGCTTTAGCTGTGGCATCTGGCATGGCTGCTATCACTTACGCTATTCAATGTATTTGTACTGTAGGTGACAATATTATCAGTACCAGTCAGCTATATGGTGGGACTTACAATTTATTTGCTCATGCACTACCTAATCAAGGTATAGAAGCACGCATGATCCCCGGTGACGACTATGCGGCTTTTGAAGCCGCCATTGATGAAAATACCAAAGCGATTTTTTGTGAATCAATTGGTAACCCTGCAGGCAATGTTGTAGATATACAAAAGCTGGCAGCCATTGGCGCTAAGCATGGTGTACCTTTAATTGTTGATAACACGGTCGCCACACCTTTTTTATGTCGCCCCTTTGAACATGGCGCAGCCATTGTTATTCATTCATTAACCAAATACATTGGCGGCCATGGCACTTCTATAGGTGGCATTATTGTAGACTCAGGAAAGTTTGACTGGGTAGCTAACAAAGAGCGTTTTCCAATTTTAAATCAACCTGACCCGTCTTATCACGGAGTTGTTTATACTGAAGCACTCGGTGCGGCTGCTTATATCGGTCGCTGCCGTGTTGCTCCTCTTCGCAACACTGGCGCAGCTATATCGCCAACGAATTCGTTCAATATTTTAATGGGTCTTGAAACGTTAGGTCTTCGTATGGAACGCCATTGCGAAAATGCTGAAAAATTAGCCGCATATTTGTCTAAGCATCCAAAAGTAAGTTGGGTAAACTATGCTGCATTAGCCGATAGTCCTTATCAGGTAACTTGTCAGAAAATTACTGATGGTAAAGCATCAGGTATTTTAAGCTTTGGTATAAAATCCACCGCTGGGTCTTCAAACAAAGTCGCGGGTGGTCAGTTTATCGATGCCTTACAAATGATTTTGAGACTGGTAAACATAGGCGATGCAAAATCCTTAGCTTGCCACCCCGCTTCTACTACACATAGGCAACTCAATCCAGAAGAATTAGCAAATGCGGGGGTCAGTGAAGATCTAGTCAGAATATCTGTCGGTATCGAAAATATTGATGACATTATTGCAGATGTTAGCCAAGCACTTGACTCATTGAACTAAGGGAAGAAAGATCAAGGCTGGGCGTCATTTTAAAACGTCCAGCCTAATGGCTTTAGTGGTTAAACAACAGTGAGGATAAACACTATAAATGATGATGGTATAAGAGCATTTATGCCCTTTAAAGATGACGAAAACTCTTAAATATTTTATACTACGTTTGGTTTCTAAGGGAAGTATGTCACCGATGATTTAACCTTATTTGAATCTGATAATTCATCTTTTCTACATCAATGTGCATTAGTTTAAATTATTTTTACTTTCAGGTTTGCTGACACACTCTTTTGGAAAAAAACAAGCTCCTATTTCGATATCACTATTAATGAAAGTTGACAGTTATAGCTTTGCTTTCATTGGGTAAGAGCTGTATTAATTAAAAAGGGAGCCTGTTTCAGCTGTTCTTTCTATAAGGTGGGTATAGAAACGTTAAGTCAGAGATAAATTTGCAACATCATTCGTCACTGAAAACCTATCTCTATAACGTTAAATAGATCAAAAAAAGATTTAAGGGCAACCCGCTCTGGTTGATGCGACTTTAGCCATTTCAATTTTCCCGGTTCTATTTACGCTCACTATCCGTGCTTGTGAGCTCTGGGCTGTTAGCATAAATAAGGTTTTACCATCATCCCCGCCTAACATACAGGCATAACAATTTTGACTGGTATTCACGACCTCTAATACCTCTCCGCCTTTTGCAAAAAGGACACATTCGTTACTGACTGCGTTTGCGATCCATATATTACCATCGGCATTCATACATATTCCATCGGGCAGTCGTGAGCCAGTAGCTGCCCACTGTCTTCGATTACTCAGAGCACTGTTTTCATCAATATCAAACGCGGTTAAACACAGACCCAAAGTTTCTGCGACAATGAACGTTTTGCCATCGGAAGTAATAACAGATCCATTGGGGAAACTCATGCCACCGGCTGCAACACTCACATCTCCCTGTGGTGTGACTTTCACAATATTGGCTTTGGGGTGATCTGCCATCACTGACTCTGCACCCCGTGTTTGCATTTCTTCGTCAAGGTTAAACCCAAAATTACCGACGTAGGCATTACCTTGTTTATCAACCACCATGTCATTGCATAGATGCGTTGAATATTGAGATAAGTCAGCGTGTAAAACCAAACCGTTTTTTTCAAGTCGCTTTAACGTGAGTGATTCCATGCATACCACCAGTAATCGACCGTCTGGCAGCCAACCTAAACCTGAGGGCTGCTCATCTAATTGTAATTCCAATCTAGCCTCACCTCGCAGGTTAACTGACTTAACTGCATGGTCGTAAAAATCGCTGTACCAGAGGCGGCCATTTCGCCAACGTGGGCTTTCCCCAAAATAAAGGCCATCGTTTAATGTGGTTGATTGTGTCATTAGTGTCCTTATTTTTCTGTTTTAGATAGTAAAAACCAACAGTCTGCTGTGGCTTGTGAGTAGAACTGCCCAATCCCCCCCTCAACTCTGATTCGACTTTGTAAACAACAGTGTCATATCCAGTTGTTCTTCTAGTC
>CAJQKX010000781.1 GCA_905479025.1 uncultured Paraglaciecola sp. | reverse complement strand
ATCAAACCGGAGGTTTCAACCGGTTTTTTGCTAGTCAGGATGAATTTAAAACCCAAGCTATTTTTTTCCACTGTCTGTTTTCGGTTATGGGGCATGTTGCCAAAGCGGATGGCAAGGTGAGTGATGTCGAAATACGTATGGCTAGCGCCTTGATGGATCAGATGAATCTTGAAGGCGATATGCGCAAAGAAGCACAACAAGCTTTTAGAGAAGGTAAAGCTGAAGACTTCGCCCTGAAACAAACGGTTCAAGAATTTAAAGAGTCCTGCCATGGTCGCCGCGATATTTTACAGGTGTATTTAGAAATTTTAATTCAAGCGGCTTATGTTGACGGGAAATTAGATAAAGCCGAACAAACTATTTTAGAGACAGTGTCTCAATATTTAGGTTATAGCCATCACGATTTATTCTACTTAATGTCAGCATTTGAAGCAGAAATGCGTTTTAGACAAGGTGGCGGTGAAAAACAAAAAGCCAATGGACAAAAGTATTCGTCCCAGGAATCCTTGGATGACGCGTATAAAATTCTCGGTATGACAACGGCCGATGACGATAAAAGTATTAAAAAAGCCTACCGTAAGTTGATGAGTGAACATCACCCAGACAAGTTAGTCTCTAAAGGTTTACCCAAACAAGCGTTGGAGCTAGCAAAAAATAAAACCCAAGATATTCAATCCGCCTATGAAATGATCAAGGAAAAACGCGGCTTTAAATAATGTTCCTAGCTAGTTTTAGGAACAATTATATCTTTTAGATTATTCACTTATTCTGATGGCACAGTAGGATGTTTGCTTCGCCAGCATGCAGTCATTGATGAGCCTGTCTTATTCATCAATGGGCTGAATACTGCAGGGGTGAGTCCCATGCTAGCAACGCGCCCCATTTCTAAAGTAATACCTGATGCGAGTCCAAAGTTTGCAACCCTACTTTAAAAGCTATGGTGCACGACAAGGCTTCGTCCATGGCGAATAATTTTGCTGTGCCATAATCCAACACTTATCTGAGTATATTTTTTACCAATATCCACACCAACACAACTAACACCGCGCCTATGTTGAGTAAACTATTGCGGCCTGCAGCTGTGATTACAGTAATTATAATGGTGATACCCACCCTAGATAACTTCGGTATAGCGCGATCAACTATTGAAAAACATCCATGTAGGAAGTGATTAAATAACAAACCAGCCGTTATTGGTAACATCAGAATTTTAATGATGCTTAATATCATCGCCTTAGCATACATTGGCAAAAACTGATCGGCAAATAGCGATATAGAGAACATAGTTGATTAAGGGTATCTTCAGTTTTTGTTCATGTTTTTTATTCCACACTGAGCTTAAGTTTGGAAAGGAACATGAAATGAAAAAATTAAAGTTGTTAGTGTTAAGTGGTTTATTTTTATCTAGTCTGACATGGGGTAAAGACAATGAAAGTTGGAGTGCCCAGTCAACTGAAAAACAATTCGAGCAGACAAGTAGGGTGATTTACAAAACGTCACATGATAATCAGAATAATCTGTTGTCTATTACTCCCAATGCTAAGTCTAAAACAGCGACTAGCGATAGTCGTAAAAAGGATACACAGGCTAAAATCTTGACTGTCAGGCCAGAAGCAAAGTCATCGAACCAAGAATTTTGGATTTTTGATGCATGGGTCGAATTATATAGTGATCACGACAGAGACGGCTATTTTAACTACTTTTCGGTGGAGTTCGACGCCGATACCGAATATAGCTTTGCAGAAGTGTATGCCAGGTTATATTTAGGTAAAGATGAGGTGTTCAAGGAATATCATACTACTGTTAACTTCAGCATCTTTTATGACAACAGTGACGATAGTTTTGTGGTGGAAAGTGAACTGTTAAACGGTTTTCCTTCCGCTGAATATGAGGTGTTAATTGAAATATACGACGCATCCAGCGATGAACTAGTGGCTGTTTATGATGGTAATAACGACGCCGATTTATATTTGTTATCTCTTGAAAGCAAAGAATACGAGTCAATTCAGGTAGTGGTTATTCGTGAGCATGGTGGCAGCGCCAGTTTATGGAGTTTTCTACTGTTATCCTTATTACTTGTTATGCGCCATTATAGACGAGCTTAATTGGGTTAACAGCGAAAAGCTAACAGTGCTGACTTTATTAGGTTTAAAGTCAGCCTAACTGGTTTTTGGATCGTTAGCATCGACCACTTCAGTGGTGACTTTTTGCACCAATTTGACACGACTGTGTTTCACTAGGGAGTCTCTGAGAATATACTCGATTTGGGCATTGACGCTCCGTAGATCATCATCTGCCCAGCGTTGCATAGCTGCCAATACGTCAGCGTTTATTCTAAGAGGAAAAGCTTTTTTTGACACGTTTACCTACCTAGGTCGTTTAAGCACCGCTTGGATATGAGAGCCCCCCCAAGCACTGGCTGAAGGTATACTGCAACTGACTAGTTCCCAGTTTTGCCTACCCAATTCATTTAGACTGTTTTCAAAGCCATTGACATCTGGTTCAGTAATAATGAACCCTTTGGCCTTAATTTTTGAATTCACTACCTTGTATTCCCACTGCATATCCGATGTTCCTCAATATAAACTACCGCTATTGATGATGGGTTGA
>CAJQKX010000780.1 GCA_905479025.1 uncultured Paraglaciecola sp. | reverse complement strand
CTTTAGCGAACATCTCCAACAGCGTATGCTGAAAGCTTTCTTGCGACCGCTCGACCCACCAACCGCAATTTAGAGTAATCAGCGCCTTCCAAGGAGTAGTCATGGTAGTTATAACTGGCAGCCCTCTAACTAAGGCTTCAATGACAACAATACCAAAATTCTCACCTTTAGACGGAAGGATAAAACAGTCAGCCGCATCTAAAGCCTGAATTTTATCTTCATCGTACTGAGGCCCAACAAATAAAACTATGTCTTCAAGATTATTTTCAACCACAAATGCTTTCAATTCATCTTCATGGTTATTCTCGTCAATTCCTGCAATAATAAATACCCATTTGTTCTTATAAAACTCCGACTTAATAGCTACTATAGCTCGGAGAAGCAGTTTCAGACCTTTAAATGGATGAATTCTGGAGAGAAACAGCAAGATCTTTACATCACCTTTTACAAGATACTTTTTCTTAAATGCCTCTTTTCCTCCTGCTCGTTGACTTTTTCTGGTCAGAGCCTCATCTACGCCATTTGGGATGATTGCAATTGGTTGCGGTAGACCAAAATTTCGTATAGACAAAGCCTCTTGCGCAGAACAAGCGACCAATGCACTGCTATTTCGTAAGTTCCTGCCTTCGAATAAGCCTAAGACAATCTTCTTTTTAAACAATGACACTTTCATTTTTTCGGGTTCGAGATAGCCATGTGGACTGATAATAACTTTTACATTTTTAGGCGAGGTTAGCGACAAAAGAGATATTGGGAGAAATATACCATGTTGATGGATTATCATCTTGTTCTTCCCAATATTCCTCAATTTTCTATAAAAATAGGGAAAACAAGATACAGAGTTTCCAATTGCTGTAACTGAATTTTTTGACATTCCACAGGCATTAGATATCTCAACCTCCTGCACTTTATTCCCAAGAAACCAAAGCTCTCGATTATCACGAAACTCAAGATCTTCAGGTAACAAAGCTTTAACAACTTGAGACACACCACCGCCAGACTTACCAGCTACGTTACTAAGATAAAGAATCTTCACCAATATCTCAATTAATTTCGTGAAATAACAGTTGAGCGTTATCCCGAGTGAAATCAGCAGACGCAGCCCTACTTTTTTCTCGAAAATTCGAAGTTAATTCATTGTTTTTTACACAAAACTTTATAAAAGAAACTAACTTTTCTAAACTCTTAGAGGAGTCGAAAAATCCGACATTATAGGTACTTATCAGTCGATTTTTGATTTCATTTTTTCCTATTTTCATATTTTTATCAATGTAGCCAGATTTAAGTTTCATTATCGATCGCTGTTCAAAATATTTAAATAACGCCAATAATACCTTCTTGCACCCTGAAACTACGCAAAAAATAAAGCCTCATCATAATAACAAATATGGCATATGGCAATTGGGAATGTTCACATGTCCCTATCTAAGATTACATCAGTGGAAACCATATTATTAATAGCCTCCTCGACTTTAAGATAAAGTTTCGAGGTAGCTTCGATATATTCGATACTTTCACCTCCACCACTAAACCATTCAAAACCAGCATGAAATAAAATAACAGGCAATACTGCCAATACTCTTAAACCGTCAATCTCTGCCCTAATTTCATTTATGAACTTTAATTTTAAATTTAATCTTAACGTCTGTTATGGAGCCCAGTAGTAAATAAAACCTACAACAAACATCATGGACTGCGTCTATTTGCATAATTTTCTCTGATCCACTTTTTTGTACCATCACTACTACCATCGTCAAACATTACTACATAACACTCATCACTATAAACAGCCGGTAGCGACTTTTTAATCACATCAAGATTATTGAAACAGGGCATCGCTGTGCCAATTTTTGCTTTCATTTTTTCCTTTTTGCCTCCTAATATAGGTATCAGCCCTAAAATTAAATCTGTAAAGTGGCAGAGGTGCTCTAAGATTTTGAGATCCATATACGACATGCTGCTGACCACTGGAGACTCATCTGAGGGTATTTTTGAATCAGTATTTATAAACTTCGAGTTATTTCGCTCCTATTTTCTTAGTTCATTGATTACTGGAGATCCATTTACGGACATGTTGCACTGAGCCGTTTTACAGCCCGATTCATTTGCAACTAATTTCCTCAGCTCATTAAAGCTTTTAGATGATGAGCGATTAAATTACAAGGAATGCCTATTTATGCGCCTATGGAAAAATCTTTGAGTCTCAGCCATATGATTACTTTGAGCATCATAAAAGATCTTTTTTCCACCAAGGTTCTGGCATAGAAACATCAGGCTTATTTTCCACATTCTTTTGATCTAGCGAATGAGGCAGTGATACCGGCAAGTCAGACTTAAATTTCTCTATTAAATCATTTCTAATAAATGACACCTCTATAGTTCTCGGCACATCAATTCCATTTAGACTAGCAACTGGGCTACAGTTATTAGGATGAACATGGCATATAGAGAAATTTTGATATATTTTTTCGAATATAGTTGAGACCATTTGAAGAAAATAGCGATCAAACAAATTTTGTAGGCCATGAAACTCAATAACCATTGAAGAAAACTGAGCTAAAGTTTTAGCTGATTCAGATATCAAAACATCATACTCACCTCCTTCGATATCCATCTGAAGGATTTTATTATCCATATCATCTTCAATGCAGTCTTCTATCCAATCAGACAGACTAATAAACTGTGAGTCGTTTTTACTTCCTAAAAATTTTGATATGAAGATAAGATTGTCATCTCTGAGAGGAGGCTTAGAGACGCTGGCATCTGCCATAAAAGACTTTATTCCATAATCCTTACTTAATTGCCCCTCAAAATTAGCGGTATAATCTACACCAGGGCTAAAACAATACTCAACAGACTTAAAGTTGTCTGGAAGCAAGTATCCACCATCACCATCGCCGCCGATCCGGACAAGATCAATGGACTCGTATTTTGAATTGAATCGTAAAATAAAATCTTTTATTTCATTTGGCGCCACGGCCTTGTTCACTATAAATCCGTTCTTTAATGCAAATGACTGTAATTGGCTTTTAATATTCATGTTCACTGTGCTCCTTTTATAATCTTAAAAAAAATGTTATTTTTGCAACTACTGTTTTCTATGCCTGGCTAAACTCCTCTTAATGTTAAAACCATAAGAAATAGCTAGACAAAAGAAAAGGAGCATAAAAAATTGACTGTACTGCTGGTGACCACGCTCTAGGAATAAAAACAAAAATATCACGGCTGCCCATTGTTTGCTATAAACAGCCTTGGATCTCAGAAGTTTTATGAGAGCGACCAATGCTGAGCCATACAGCAACACTGAAAACGGGATGCCGCCCTTTAAAATAAGATTATTCTCTCCTCTATGCAACATCATTAAGCCTCTCTCACTAAAATTCCCAAAGGGGAAACTGTTTACACCGCCAAAACCCTTGCCAACTATTAATTCGTAA
>CAJQKX010000779.1 GCA_905479025.1 uncultured Paraglaciecola sp. | reverse complement strand
CACTTTTAGTAGGGGCCGGGGAGTCGATGGAGTGATTATAACTGCATCGTCCAATTCTAATGAACCAGTCAAAGATGCAGCAATGATGTGTCGAAAACGAGGGCGAATTGTGCTCGTGGGTGTCGTCGGTTTAACCTTGGATAGGGCTGATTTTTATGAGAAGGAATTAAGTTTTCAGGTTAGCTGCTCTTATGGCCCTGGCCGTTATGATTCCAGCTATGAGGATGATGGGAATGACTATCCTGTAGGTTTTGTCAGATGGACTGAGCAGAGAAATTTTGAGGCGGTGCTGGATTTGATGGCAAGTGGGGGCCTTGATGTAAAGCCATTGATTTCAAATAGGTTTGCTTTAAATGATGCAGCGTCGGCATATGAGCAGTTAATAGAAGACTCGTCAGGTCTAGGTATATTACTTGAATACCATTCTCCTTCAGCTAAGCGAGACATCTCTTCTGTGGGGTTGGGTAATAAAAGAATTGTTGCAAAATCATCTCCCAGTTTAGGTGTTATAGGAGCAGGTAACTACGCATCCAGGGTTTTAATCCCTGCATTTAAAAAATTGAATGTAAGTCTCCATACACTCGTTACTCAAAATGGTGTCAACGGTGTCATTCATGGTAAGCCGAGTGGCTTTTTGCGAGCGTCAAGCGATACAGGAGACGTCCTAAAAGAAGCTGAGATTGATACTGTTATAGTCGCAACTCAGCATGATTCTCACGCTTTATATGCAATCGAAAGCCTCAATGCGAAAAAAAATGTATGGATAGAAAAGCCCTTAGCCATTAATTATGACAGTCTATCTTTGATTGAAGACGCTTATTACAAAGCGAATCAAGACTCTGAACCCGGACCGCAACTAATGGTAGGGTTCAATCGCAGGTTCTCACCTCATGGTCAAAAAATGCATCAATTACTTTCCAATATTATAACCCCTAAGAGTGTAGTAATCACAGTTAACGCCGGTTCTATCCCTAAAGATCATTGGACTCAAAATCCACTGTTGGGAGGAGGACGAATAATAGGAGAAGGCTGCCATTTTATTGATTTTGTTCGGTTTTTAGTCGGGAAAAAAATTACTTCTGTAAATGCAAGGGCTATGGTCTGCAATTCAACGAGAGAGGTCTTAGAGGACCAATCCTCTATCACCTTGGGATTTGAAGATGGTTCGATTGGAACTATTTTGTACTTAGCAAATGGTGCGCAAAACTTCCCAAAAGAACGTGTTGAAGTATTTACGGATGGAAAAATCCTTCAATTAGATAACTTCCGAAAACTGAAAGGATATGGTTGGAAGACGTTTAATAAGTTGAATCTTTGGAATCAAGACAAAGGCCAGCATGCGTGTGCTGAGGCTTTTATTAGTAGTATTATGACGGGGATTCCTTGCATCCCAATTGACGAGTTATTAGAAGTTGCTCGGGTAACCATCGAAGCGAATGACATACTGATGGCCCAAAAATAGGACTGTAAGTATTGAAACTCCTGAGCTCAAAAATAAAAACTTTATTAGATTTAGGTTTCTTCGAATTCTTTATTGTTATTTTGTATCGGGTGATGATTAAACTAGGCTGTCACCCTGTATGCAAAATTAAGAGCGCTATTCCAAACGGTCCTTTTTTTGAGAAATCGAGGTTACTGGAATCAAGTCTCTCGGCGCTTTCTGATTGGGACACTACTGGCAGACTTTTCAGCCATCTCAAAATTGATTTGGAAGATAAACCACCATGTTGGTTGAAAAACCCCATTAATGGCGATGAATTTCCCTCTCAACGTGTGCCCTGGTGGAAAATCTCTGATTTCGATGATTCTATCGGCGATATTAAGTTGGTATGGGAGCAATCTCGAATGAATTGGGTTGTTGCTTTTGCTCAGCGCGCACGAAATGGCGACTCAAGGTCGCTTGATCGCTTAAATTTATGGTTATCTGATTGGTTAGATAGTAACCCGCCTTATCTTGGACCTAATTGGAAATGCGGGCAAGAGGCATCAATAAGGGTAATCCATTTGTGCAGCGCCGCTTTGATTCTCGGGCAAGAACGCGGCTCGTTATTAGGTCTTCAAGATCTGATCAGATTACATCTCCGAAGAATCGCACCCACTATTCATTATGCAATAGCGCAAAATAATAATCATGGGACGTCAGAGGCTGCTGCGCTCTTTATAGGGGGCAGCTGGTTAACTGCCTTAGGGGCTTTAGACGGAGAGAAATACGAAAGATTGGGCCGCAAATGGCTTCAGGATAGAGCAAGTAAGCTTATTGAGAAGGATGGAAGCTTTAGTCAGTACTCTCTGAACTATCATCGTATGGCTTTAGATACTTTTTCGATAGTGGAGGTTTGGCTTAGAAGTCTTAACCTTGAAAGTCTTCCACCCACTTTTTATAACTCTGCAGTTCAGGCAACGTCATGGTTGTATCAAATGGTCAGTCCTGCCTGTGGAGATGGTCCCAACCTTGGCGCTAATGATGGCTCGCTTATATTACAGTTAACGGATAGTTCTTACAGAGATTATAGGCCCAGCATTCAGCTTGCATCGGCTTTATTTGAAGGTCGCCGTGCTTATTCAAAAACGGGTCTTTGGGATCTTCATTTAGCTTGGTTAGGTATAACCAATTACGAATCTGATCCGCCCCGCTATTTAAACTGTGACTATGATTTCGGAGGCTATAAAATACTTCGCTCTGCTGACGCTAATGTAATTTTTCGTTACCCAAAGTTTCGGTACAGGCCTAGTCAAGCTGATGCAATGCACATAGATCTCTGGGTCAATGGGATTAATGTTTTAAGCGATGCGGGTTCATATAGTTACAATTCCATTCCTGATATGTCAGGTTATTTTAACGGCACGGCTAGCCACAATACTGTCCAATTTGATGAT
>CAJQKX010000778.1 GCA_905479025.1 uncultured Paraglaciecola sp. | reverse complement strand
GGGTGATCACAATTCTGGCGATATGATTTGTAGCTTCTCTTGCCCTGAGTATATGTCCGAAACCAACAAGTTCTTCAGCGTTTTCTAGCACGTAGGAACCAGCCGATTTGAAGTCTATTTCATCTATAAGAGTTGAAAGCAATATTGGATAGCTAACTTTTGGTCCAGCCCACATTAGACAATCTTGTGAAGACGGAATCCACGATATGACTTCTTTCAAGTGTTCTTCAGTAGCTTGGCTCAATTTCATAAGGCATAACGCTGAGAGCAGCGGGCGGCAAAGCCGTCCGACTGCCTTGACTTGTTAGCACTACTGACTTGCAAGTTGATCACCTATTTGAATAGTGCCGCCTTTTAGGATTTGTGCCCTTAGCCCTGTGCGATGTACCAGCTCAGGCATAATATCTTTTGTGAGAATATTAGATAAATGAGCGCATGGCTCACACAAACGAATGCCCTTTAGAAGAACTCCGCCTATACTAAATTCCTTACCCTCTAAATCATTTAAGCGAACCCCCGTAGTGACAATATTTCTACGGAATTCTCCATGGCCAAATTGATAATCGAATTTACTATTAAAATTGTCAATTTCTTCAGACTCTATCAGAGTAAGCTCGACATCAGGCAGCCCTGCTAATTTTTCTGAGAAAGTTCCATTCCCTTTGAAGTAGCGATCCCCAACGACTCCTTGGCCTGCAATTAGATCAGCGCTGAGCTTGCTTATCATTTTTGATTCAGCAGACTCTGCTACGAAAATACTTTTTATACTACTCACTAGAACTCCTTACAGTGCTAACGCCGCGCTCTGCGGCAAATTTGGAGCGCAGCGTAAAATTTGTCCGACAGCAGCGCCTTGTTATACCTAGTGTTCGACCTTAGCTATCCACTGTGTATGTTCACGGGAGAAAGCATTTTCCGCATCCCTAACAAAATCGGAGAACAACTCATCAGTATCTGGCTCAGTAATTTTACTTTCAATAATCCCAATTTCATGTGCAGTTAAGGCATAAGCAGTTCCAATTTCCTGGAAACGCTTTAGCTGCATCCAAGCTGTAACGGAGCCTGCAGCTACGATAAATACCTCTGTAGGCCAGACATTCCATTCAGGAAACGCAATTCGTGTTAATACGAGAGCAACAGCAATGGCTTGTAAAACCACGAGAAGGATAAAAAACTGTGTGCTTTTTCGTTTGTTGTACTTTGATTTATTGGCATACCACTTTCTTTGCTCACCAATTCGGCTTGCCAAGTAAAAAGCTCTTCTTTCTTCAATAGATTTGGCGCGGGTTTCTCTCATAAACTGTGGAATTTGATCACGCGCACAATCATCTCCACCTAGCAAATCGCCTATTTGGTTGTTTGATGAGAGAATGCCTTCTAAAAGTTTACGGAACACATTGTTAACTTCACCAACTGAATCAGCATCCAAGAAGGGTTCCGCACGCATCATGTAACGCCAAGTTGCTGTTTTAACAGATTCAGCTACAGCGCGAGCACTGTACCAAGACTTCTCATAGCGTTTAGACGCAATGAGAACCGAAATCCCGAGCGCAGATAGAAAAACAGCGGCATTTATAAGAGAGTAAACGGCACTAGGTGACGGATTGACAGCCAGAGCAGCACCAACTATCAAAGTAAAGATATGCCATTTAAAAGAACGCAAATAAGCAGATTGCGCTTCTACTGAAGCTATATCTGCGGCTCGGTATAGACCAGGATAATCCTCGTTTTGCAAGTTATGCCCCCTAGATTGTAGCCAATGCTTGGAGGTTTGCTTCGCTCCACGGATGAACCTTGATTCCGTTTTTAGTTAAGCAGCTTGGGATTTTTCCTTGGACACCGTTCAACCTTATTGCATACACAGGTTTTCCTCGGTCTAAGGTCATCTGCACTTCATGAGGAACCCAATAGCTTCTCCACGTGTCGGCACCTACAAATACAATCGTTCTAGAGGTTCCAGTTATACTTTTCGAAATAGCTTGCTTAATCACGCTTGAATCTTCTGTTTTCCAGCGTTTCAATAAGTCACGAACTCGAAAATTTAAGGCAGTATACCGAGGGTTCACTGCTCGGCCTTTTATGGTAAGTACTACACCTCGGTCCTCTTCTTTAAAGCTAAAAAATACTACATTAGGCATTTCTATTTATCTCCTTTTATAAATTCGATGCTGCGATAAGGTATAACGTTGCGAACACGGGCCGGAGTAAGATGACGCCGTTTTTTGGCGACAGCTTACGGAGGTCCAGACACGCTTTTTGTGGCGATCGTGATTTGCCTTGTTAGGAGCTGCTACAACCATACTGCCACTGCCGTATACAAAGTTAACACCACAATTATTCCACTAAACCATTTTTGCCATACTGGATTGCTTAAATGTGCCTTTATAGCAGACCCCAATATAGCCCAGACTCCTACGCAAGGAAGATTAATTAGGCAAAATACCAAGCACAAAATAGATACTGACAATATAAACGGCTCATATGGCGGCAAAAATACGGATGCACCGGTAACAGCCATTATCCATGCCTTGGGGTTCGCGAATTGGAACAATGCGGCATTAAAGAATGACATGGGTTTGCCGCTACTATCGCTGCCAGTACTGCCAACAACATTGACTCTTAACGTCCAAGCTAGATAAAGAAGATAGCCGCTACCAAATAACTTTAAGGCTACATTTGCTTCTGGAACATAAAGCAAAATCGCACCCAAGCCATAAGCACAAAGAGCCAACTGAATTCCAAACCCGAAAGGAATTCCCAGAATATGAGGTATTGTTCTTTTTAAACCAAAACTAATACCCGATGCAGTAAGCATAATATTATTTGGCCCTGGCGTAATTGAAGATACGAAGGCATAGCTTACTAATGGCAACAACTCTTGCACTTAAACTCCTAACTCTTTTGGAAGCTGCATTTTTTGCTGCAAAGCAGCGCTTTAAAATGTCTGCTTGCCAAACTTGTTAAATGGCGCATTGCAC
>CAJQKX010000777.1 GCA_905479025.1 uncultured Paraglaciecola sp. | reverse complement strand
ATGAGCATGAGAAACCACTCTCGGACTACAATGGCGTCTAATGAGCAATCCGCATTCAACGGACGGTAGGTCCATTTTAAGGTTAGATCTCAAAACATTCGCTATCTGAGTAGCGTTTACCTTAGCGTTTCCGATATTCCTTATAAACTCATCTGCAATATCCCCTTCCTGCCTGTGCTGCATTGCTGCAAATTCATAGTTCTGAAAACCTATATCACAAAGGAAAGATTCAAAATTAGGGCCAAATTCAACATGACCATCAATATAAACTGACACATCCGTTTCAATATATTCCCAAGGAAACATTTTGCAATGCCGGTTTAACATCACTGGATCGGAACCGAAAATATTCCGGACATCCCAACCGTCTATTTCCACATCCTGATCTGTAAAAAGAATAAATTGAGCGAATTTTCTTAATGCTTGGGATGGCGGTTTTGGCAAGAAATCGTATCCACCAAATATTGCTTTATAAACTACTAAGGACATCAATCACTCCAAGACATACATTCTCGATTTCTGCTCATAATTCCACCTTTCTAGTCGCTATTATGTGCGACTGAAAAGTGTCTAGCAAACTAGTAGCCATTCACACATTAACATAAAAGCGGCCCTTTAAATAAATAAGGCTGGGATTCGACCGACACGAACCATTCTGGTGACTTTGAAAAATTATGGACAGACATTCCACCAATTATGAGAGACAAAGAATATTGGGGGTTTACACAAATGGGTTTTACCATCCATAGATGAACTAGTATTTTAAGCTTTGTATTATATCCAAGCACCAATGGCGTAACTAGTAAACACTCATCCTCTAACGAAAGACACATTCCCTCATAAACAAAGAAAAAAACCTCTCAGAAATCGCTGATGGAATTAATAGCAGTAGTATTAAAAACCTATCTAATTTCAAAATAGCCTGCCTAAATTTATTTAACTACTTTATTAAAGCCCAGCGCTCAAATTCACCTGCCCTGCTAACTAGCAGCGATGGTTTGATGTTATTAGCCAAACAAAACTCATCCGTGGCAATTTTAGCGCCTGGAAATTTAAAAGAATAATACTCATCTAAATGAATGAATCCACCTTTGACCAAACCCTCCCACACAAAAGATAACGCGACCTTATAGCCTGAATAAAGGTCGCAATCTATATTAACAGCAAAAACTTTGGCGGATGCTGCTTTATTTATTTTAGGAGTGGTATCTTCAAAAGGTCCCTCAATTAAAATAACATTATCAAGATCATGCTCTTCGAGCTTTTCTCGGACCAGATCTAAAGAGGTATCATCAAACTCTCCGGATGATGAGATATTTTTAGCTTGAGATCCAGTTTTTGATCTTTTTCCTACTATTTCATGTGATTGATAAGCTTTATTACAGAACTTTTCTGTAAAGACTGAGGGGCAATGCAATTGAAACTGACCCAACGAATCGCACTCATGGTAACTTGGAAATCCACTAAAGCTATCCAAACCATAAACTTTCTTATCTGACCCTAGCTCCTTCAGAAGGATCGCCGTTGCGCATAATGATGCCCCTCTAAAGACACCGAATTCCCATATGTCTCCTTCTAACTTATGAACATTTTCTCTAATAAAGTTAAAATAATGTCTCAATCGAGAAAAACTATCATCTCGGAAATTTTCCACACCGAAGAGAGAAAATAGATATTCATCACTTGTTGAATTTAGGTTGACGTTTCTCATTTAATACTTCCACTTTTGTTGATGTCATAAAATGTTTGAACATTTTTAAATTGTAGTTTTATCACTCATACATTTCGTTAAAATTTCACCAATTAAGAAAAGACAACTGAGATTACTCTAACGAATTACCTTTTATAAAATGCCCTGCCAACAATACCCTCTCAAAGTTCAAATAATGGTTAAGATTATTTCTTCAAGAAGTGATTTTCTAAACATTAGCATGGCAATCTGAAGGGACTTCCTAACTATAACATACCATACGATACCTCTATTTTTGATTCAATTAACATAATTATTAACTTATTTTTGAGATATTTCGAGAGAAAAATACTGACTTATAACTCTAAAATATTGTCAGACGCCCTAATCAATTGCTCATCATGAGATGTAACTATAACCATTTGAGTCTTAGATAATTGTATTAGTAAATCTTTAATGATCTTAGATGTAGTGACATCCAACTCACTTGTCGGCTCGTCACAAACTAAAATATCTTTATTAAGCATAAGGCATCTTAACAAAGCCAGCCTTCTCTTTTGACCGCCGGATATTGTTGATGGGCTAATTAACTCTCTTTCCATTAAGGATTCCCCAAAATCTAGTTCATACATCTTAACTTTTGCAACATCAGATAACCCTTTTTCTGCGTGACAGAATAAAAGAGCGTTATCCATTAAACTGGCACTAACAACATGGATATCTTGAGGGCAATATGCTACTTTTTTTTGTAATTGGGCCTGAGTTACCCCAATATCATTTATGTGTATATCTATGTTAAACAAGTCTAACTCACCGATTATACTTTTGATAAGTGCAGATTTTCCTGCACCTGACTCCCCTTTGATAATGTTTAAAATACCATATTTAAAAGTATGAATTGAAGTTTCAGAACTACCTGATCTCGTAAAAGTAATACCTAGAGTATCAATATGATCATGGTTGACATTGTCAACAATTTCTGTCTTTTTGTCATCTTCATGTGGTTAATATTCCTTAACGATGAACTTTTATTTTGGACGGAACAAGAAGAATGGGCAAATTTTAATGATATA
>CAJQKX010000776.1 GCA_905479025.1 uncultured Paraglaciecola sp. | reverse complement strand
TAATTTTACCAATGGCAAGGTTCTCTATGGGTTTGGAGTATTTACTCTGCTCCATGCTAAATCCCCCCCTCAAGAATCTGTGCTAAATTTTCAAACTTCCACCACTCAATACTCTGTTCAGAATGCTCTTGTTGGCCTGCGTGAAAAAAGCCTTTGTCAGAAAATATTAATACTTGCTCATTTATCTCAGAATCTTGGTGCCAAGAGTCTAAAATGCCATTAGGTTTAGCATCACTGGTAAATACAATAACCGTAAGGTTGCCATTCGACGCTTTTAATCCGCGTTCAATTTCAAGATTAATGTGCGCATCACCAAAGCTATAACCCACAATCAGTAAAACGCGCTGCTCACCATTATTGGGGTTTAATACTGCTCGGGCTTTGGCCATTAAATGAGCATAGGGGTCAAGCTGGGCTTCACGATATTTAGTTGATGCTGGCCAAATCATAATCTTGAATGTTGTTTCTGCACTTCGTTTTAAATGTGAAGCGATACGATGCGGCACTGTTGAGCCAGAGGTTTCAACCCAATCGATCGAACCATGTAGCTTATAAACCTTTGCACCTAACCCTTTGGCATCAAAGGTCAACGGCTCCCACCAAGCGGATACTCCACCAGCAAGGCCATCAGCATAATGTACTTTGGAAAGAGCCAGGGCATCTTCAATAAGGGAATCATAATTCATAACTAGATAGTCAATACATTCACCATGAGTCTCCTTCCCTGGGCGCATTGGCCGATGTAAAGCCTGTACAAAACGCTCATGAATACTGGAATCTACCTGTTGACTAATCTGTTCCTCAATAGCCAACTTGATTTCATCAATTGCGGTAGCTAACTGCTTTTCTGTATAAGTCGCAGCACCTATGGTCACAGTATTATCAGGCACAGCTATGCTGGCTCTACGATTGGCAATTGCCAACCAGTCCACCAGCTCGCTTAAAAAATCTTCTATATGAGCCTCAGGGTTTGCATTAGCAAAAGAGGCCTGTATTGCAGTCAAAATTTCCTTTGAATCATTCGACAACTTGTCACTCGCAAGTACGTTCACGGTAAGCTGATTAGTTAATGGCAGCCCCGCACAGTAACTTGCGCCGGCTCCAAGCAATACTGCTTTGGAGTGAGACAATAAACCTTCTAATTTCTCAAGTGCTTCTTTGAATGGTTTTTGCTGTAAAACCGTGGTGTCGAATGTCATACTTCCTCCCTAGAGTTCGCCTTTAAAGGCTGAATCGAGTATTGATGACTTGAGCTTTTGCAAATCCTTAACTTGCGATTCCACTTGTTGCTTGACACTCTTAGTTAAGTTCCTAATGTCTTCAATTTTTTCTACAATCGATTTTTGCTGGTCAATCGATGGAAGGGGAATCTCGAAAGCCTTCAAATTAGTTATTGATATAGCCTTATACGCGGCACCTTGGCTTCTATCTTTGATTTTTTCTGTTAGCACTGCGCTAATTGCAGCTTTAAGGTATTCTGGTGTAACTCCTTTCATATCTTTTAACCAGAGTAAGTTACCATCTTTAAAGTAAAACTCTCGGTCATCAACTATCCACATCACACCGATTGTCCCAACGGCAGAAAATAGCAAGTCACCTTTCGAAGGTGAGCCAAATTTATCAGATATTTCCGAATACTTTTCTTTATCAATATAAAGCTCGGTCGATATATCTTGCTCCTTATAGAGGTCTACGATTTCTTTTGTTCTGTAAAAGGGAATACCAGATTCAACGTAGTCAGCTTTAAAAATTCTTTTACTTGATGTAACTGTACAAATATCGTCAATTATGCAGTTTTGGTGTTCGTTAAGAATATCTCGAAATACTTCACTTTGTGAGCTTTCAAACAACGCGTTAGCCAGCGTGACGCTTTCCCGCAAATGCGCGATAGCGGTGTCGATGGGGGTGAGCAGTGCATCAAGTTTTTCGACGATGCGTTTTTGTTCTGGTAGCGGAGGAGTTGGGATTTTGTAGTTTTCGAGTGCTTTTTTATTGACTCCAGATTGGCCTGCTGCCCTCTGTGAAAGACCCACAATATAGTTTTGAATAGGACTAGATTGCAGGAAAGCAAATAAATAGTCCTTGCTCAATACCTCATCGTCTGGAACAGCTTTCATTAGAGCAACGTTATATGCTCCTTCAAGTCCTCTTAATATTTGAAAAACTGGTGGCCCGTATCGACCAATCATTACATCGTCTTTCTTACAAAACTTCTTTGTGGATTTTTTCTTCACATACACAATATGAGAGTCTGTCTTATAGTCTCTGATTTGAATTAAGCGAATATAGCCTTCTATTTCAATATATGAAAATTCAGACTTCGGTGGTTGAGAGCCACCAATGAACGATGTTACTTCGGTCAAAGTCTCCCAATGCCAATCGCTCGGCAATTCATACAAAACCTGCTCCATGTTTACTTCTCCACCAACAGGCTTTCAATTTCATCCAGCAAGCCAGAGACCCGTTTTTCCTTGGCGCGAATCTGTTTAAGAATATCAGTAGGCGCTAAATGCTCGGCTTCTTTTTGTTTGGCAGGGTTTTTGGCAGATAGGTCATAATCTTCGATTAGCTTGCTAGCAGGTACTATCCATGACTGTTCGGTGGTTTCTCGACTGTTATACAGCCCCACAAAATCTTCTAAATGCCCATCGGTAATCGGTTTGTTTTTGGTAAGCTTTTGCTCTGGCTCGCATTCGTAATACCAGACTTCACTGGTGCCGCCGCTGCGCTCAAAAAAGAGCACATTGGTTTTGACTCCTGAGTAAGGTAAAAACACGCCAGCAGGCAGGCTTAATATGGTGTGCAAGTTAAAGTTTTCTAACAGCTCTTGTTTGACTTGTTTAAAGGCGCTATTGGTTTGAAATAGTACGCCCTCTGGCACGACTATCGCCGCTTTACCAGCCACTTTTAATGTTTTCATAAAGTGTTGTAAAAACAGTAATTCAGTGGCGTTGCTCTGAATGGGAAAGTTTTGTTGGATTTGTGATTTTTCTTTTCCGCCAAAGGGCGGATTAGCCAAAATAATATCGTAACGGTCTTTTTCCTGAATATCGCGGATGTTTTGCGTGAGGGTATTGCCACGGTACAGGTTAGGTGACTCGATACCGTGCAAAATCATATTCATCATGCCCATCACATAGGCTAATGAGGTTTTCTCAAAACCAAAAAAGGTATCGCGCTGAATAAAATCCCATTGGTCGGTGTTTAGCTTATCTTTTTGGGCTTTTAGGTGTTCAAAGGCTTGCACTAAAAACCCACATGAACCGGCTGCGGCATCATAAATACTTTGCCCCGGCTGTGGGTCTATCACGTTTACAATACTGCGAATGACCGCGCGCGGCGTATAAAACTCACCGGCATAACCACCGGCATCGCCCATATTTTGTAATAAACCTTCATACACATGCGAAAGCTCAAACATTTCATCGCTGGATTGAAAGTTAAGCGTGTCAATAATATCCAGCACTTCACGCAGAGTATGGCCAGAGGCGACCTTGTTATCCAGGTATTGAAAAATTGCGCCAATTTTATAGGTAAAGGTTTTAGGGTCGGCGGTAGTGATGGTGCCGAAGGCTTTCAAATATGGGAACAGCTTATTGTTGATGTAATCTGTAAGGTCGTCGCCTGTACGGACTTTGGTGATGTCTAGCTTGCCGTCACTTGTTTTGGGGCAGGCCCAGCTTTCCCAACGGTGTTCTTTATCCAATACCGGCTGATAGTCTTTACCCGACAATACCGCTTCGTCTTCTTTTTCTGATTCGTAGTCATCTAAAAATTTAAGAAACAATACCCATGAAGTTTGCTCGGTATAGTGCATGGCACCACTGATGCCATCGTCACGGCGGAGTATGTCGGTAATGCGGTCTATTTTTTGTTGTAATGACATGCTTAAATTCTTCCGATAATAAAGTTGTACATATTGGTGATGTCTTCGCTGATTTCTGAGGGTGGAATCAGATCGATATAGGCTTGCAACTTTTCAGCGTCTAAACCTATGTCGTCGGTATTGACCAACGGATTAATAATATTTTTTACATTGAGTCGCCGAATATCATCATTATCACCGGGGTTGTTGGCTTGTAAGTGATGAAGCGGCGCAATGCTGTCATTATTGATTTGAGCAATGATGTTGTGATGCGTGAGTGCAGTATGAGATAGCAAGTAGTTTTTTATTTCTCGGCGTTTCCAAGCGAGCAAGAATGGTCTGACTTGAATGCCTGCTGGCCATTGAATAACACTCAATAGATCTCTATAAGTTTGGCCATTTACCTGTACTCCATTAGCGGCGTTCCACTCCAAGACGGCCTCATCACGATCACAGATTAGGAATATTTTGGTCGTTACCAGTGGTGATTCTATTTTGCTTAGGCCATGAAGCCAGTCAATTTTCCCTTTGCCAAAGGTTTCATTAGCGGTTGCATAGCTGGATGACCTTTTCATTGCGTGCACAGTAAATAATCGTGCAATATCGTTCCCTGCACGCTCTGCAAGCTTGGTAAAAATTAACCAATCGTTGTAGTCGTCTAATAAGGCAATGTTCGGAAGCTTGCCGCAGACTTCAAATTCAACGGACTTTGCTCTTGATAAAACAGCTAGGCGATTAATGAGTTGTTTGATTTTATTTTCTTCGTTTATCTTTCCTTGCTCAACAACTTTTAAGTGTTCAATACGGTTTTCTTTTGCTGCAATTGAGTCTAATAAATGCGTGGTTGTTATTGCATATCCGCTTATCCCATGAAGCAACTGCCAAAGACGTTCCACATTTTTGTAATGTAAATGCGAATCCGCTTCGTCTAGTAGAAATAAAGTATTATCCGAATCAAACAAATCAATTAACGCATAAAGAAATAAGAGCTGATATTCACCATCACTTAACTGATCTAACTCCAAGCCATTAGCAAAAGTAAGCTTGAAACTGTTCTTATCTAAAAAATAATCGTTATCCGCTGCTTGAGAGAAGAAACTGATTGTTGGGTCTTCATGAAACATCGGCTGTTCATCGTCTTCAAAGCGCCTAGTTGAAAAAGAGGTACTGAAAAGTGTTTCGCTGGTTATTGAAATCGGTCTTTTCCTTACTGGTTCATCAAAGTTATATTCCTGCATTCCAGTGTTCGACGTAATAAAGCTGTCTAGGGAACGAAAATATGGCGTTGATCGAAGCGTCTCTGTTTCTCCACGCTCTTCTTGCTTGAGCGCATCCTGCACTCGACTAACATAAGCCTTATCAACTTTAAAGGAGGCAGAAAGCGTTGTGCTGATATCATCCCGATTCTCTGCGCTTTCAGTAATATAAGAATACTCCTTTAAAAACCCTCTCACCGTTCCATCCCGCTTCAGCGTTGTTGCGAGGAATATAAGTAATTTCGACCATGTTTTGTCGTAGTAAAAGCACTCCAGGTTTAGATTTAAGCCAGATCGCCTTTCTCTCTTTAGATATTTACTAAAACTGGATGAAAAGTTCTCATTTTGACCGGATGAAAAGCATACGATTTTTAGGTGTTGATAATCTTCCCTGTTCAATTTTCGGTCAAATATTGACTGTAGAATACTTGATTTACCACAGCCATTTTCTCCAATAAGTGTCGCAACTTTATCAACGGTTAGTGTTTGCCGATCGGTGCAGAGTTGATTGGGTGCTAATGCAATTTCCATAAATTACGCCGTGTGGTAAAGCTGATGTTGCAACTGTTTAAATGCCTCAAGTAAGTGTGCTGGCTTACCACCAAAGGCTTGTGAAGCATCTTTAGTGGTGCCCAAACCTGACAGCTCAATCAGTGCTGGCAGGCGCTCACGGGATAACTCCGTTACCCCTGTCTGCTCATAGCGATTGAGTACGAAACGTAAAAAGTTTTTTGCTTTATCTTGTTGGTATTGACCAAAAAATTCTTGATTGCTACGAACAGCTTCCGCTCGGTGGTGCCTTGTGGACATTGGTTGCTCAAAGGCAAGAAAGGCGAGCAGGTCGAATACATCGCACTCTTCGGCTTCGAACATACGACGTAACACGGCTAACTGTTCTTTATCAAATCCTGCCTGCACCAACTTATTTAGTAACGTCTCTCGCTGATCAGGGTCTGACCAAATATCTCTTAGCTCTTCCACCGACTTAAATAACCCAGGTAGTTGTTGCAGCAGGCGTTCTACAAACTCTTGCAGGGTAAGTGGCTTGCCGTTTTCATCAATATAGCGAGTTTCTATATCAATAACTTTGAGCTCCCTGTGCTTACCTAGTTTTATCGTTAGGCGAGGCAATGGCTCACCGGGATCACCCGTGGGCGGATCATCAGTAACGGGTGGGTATGGCGTATAAGGTGGGGGGGCTGGTTCGCTGGTGCCACCCGGTTCCGGTGCTTCCGGCTCACCATCCCAGTCTTGGTCGTAGAATTTATTGGTCGCACCACGAAAGTCAATAATGGTGAAGTAATCCTTCCCTTCAAATACGCGGGTACCACGACCAATTATTTGTTTAAATTCCACCATAGAGCCAATGCTTCTGTCGAGTACGATATTGCGAACATTGCGGGCATCTACGCCTGTGGTTAGCATTTGTGATGAAGTCAAAATAGTGGGGATATCTTTGTCGTTATCTTGAAATTTCTCTAGCAGCTCTCGGCCAATCTTACCTTCATCGCTTGTGACCCGAACGCAGTAGTGAGGATCGGTTACCGTTTTATGTTTGTTAATCATGTCGCGCATGGTGAGCGCATGATTTTGGTTTTCACAAAAAACAATGGTTTTATCCATTGGGTGCATATTGTTCAGAATGGTTTTGGCGACCAGTTCGGTTCGTTCATCCACGACGATTTTTTTGTCGTAATCTTCCACTTGGTAGATGTCCTGACTCGATTCTCCCTCAACAACCTGATCGTCTTTTGTCAGTACCAGTTCATCCAAATTGGTACGTACCCGCTTTACTCGGTAAGGCGTTAAAAAACCATCATTAATGCCCTCTTTCAACGAGTATTCAAAAGCAGGCTGGCCAAAATAATCATAAGTATCTACGTTATCTGTGCGCTTGGGCGTTGCTGTTAAGCCAAGGTGTACGGCACTGGTAAAGTGATCCAATATTGCACGCCATGAGCCAGCCTCATTCGCAGCACCTCGGTGACACTCGTCGATAAGAATTAAGTCAAAAAAGTCTTCTGGGTATGCTTTGTAATAGCCATCAATATTTTCTCGCTCAGCAATAGCCTGATAGATGGCAAAAAATATATGAGCGTTAGTGGGTACAACGCCATTACGGCTTCGAACCTCCTCACCATTGATTTTTATGAGATCTTTCTCGTAAGGGTTGAAGGTGTTAATTGCTTGATCTGCCAGAATGTTACGGTCTGCCAAAAAGAGTATGCGCGGGCGGCGACTCCCTGGATCAGCTTTATTCCAGCGAGCCTGAAATAGCTTATGTACTATCTGGAAGGCGATAAACGTTTTACCGGTGCCTGTAGCAAGCGTAAGTAATATGCGTGGTTTACTCTGACCAATGGCATCGGTTGCAGCGTGTACTGCTAGCTCCTGATAATACCGTGGCTGCATTGCTCCTTCTAAGTGAAAGGGTATATTGCGTAGTTGTTGCCCTAGATCAGTTGTGGTACTTTCAAAACGCTGCTCAAGCTCTGCCGGTGTAGGGTAAAACTCAATATAATCGCCTTTGCCTGTTTCCAGGTCAAACTCGTAGGTTGCTTTACCATTGCTAGAATAAACGAATCGTACGTTGAGTTTTTTAGCGTAATCTATAGCTTGTTGAAGCCCTTTAGTGGGATGCTCATCTTCTTTTTTAGCTTCGACGACAGCTAAGTAGCGATTGTCTTTATGTAATAGATAATCAACAAAACAGCGACGGCCTCGGGTTCCACCGGCAAGTTTTCGACCATCAGTGAAATAGTGTTCACGTATGATGTTACTTGACTGCCAGTTGGCTGCCTTTAAAGCTGGATCTATGTAATTTGCTCTGGTGTCGGCCTCTGAAACCACAGTTATTCCTTTAAGCGTTTGTTATTTAATTGTTGCCATTATCTTCAATATTACGAGTTCATAGTACAGGCTTTAGTGGCTTTACCTGAGCATTATAAATCAAGCGCTATACCACGTTGCTCGACCTTTGCCATAGCGCTGAAGTCGCCCTGCATTCACCAACTCCCGCAATCTAACTTTAAGCGTATTCTGGTTTACTCCGGTTAATTCAACCGGCTTCTTTCCAAAGTACATCATCTATATTTTTAAAAGTTTGTTCAAACATCTATCGTCTTTGTCCTATACGCATAATCGTTGTTTTATATAACTTTTTTTAAATTGAAGTTTTCTACTGCCACAGTGTATTCATCGGTACCGCATAACAATTGTCTTGAGTCAGCGGCAAGGTGTTATTGCCACAATAGAGTAAGATGCCACCCTGAAAGCGCTTACCTGCCTGAGCGGCCAAACGGGCCAGGCCGGCACTGTCTTTTGGGTTGATACTGGCTGCTTTTTTTACTTCTACTCCCCAAAGCTGTTGGCCACGTTCTATCACCAGGTCAACTTCTACCTGGTCTTTATCGCGGTAATGGCTGAATTTAAAATCAC